>JAIRNH010000001.1 GCA_031258155.1 Helicobacteraceae bacterium
GCTCGTGTGGGATAAAACTCTTGGCGGCAGCGCCGACGACGAGGCTTATTCCATCCAACAGACGAGCGACGACGGCTATATTGTCGCGGGCAGAAGCCTCTCTAACGACGGCGATGTAACGGGTCATCATGGCGCTACCGACCGTTACGACTATTGGATAGTAAAACTAAAATAACGCCGCGTAAGGAGACGTAACAACGCCAATTCGCCCTTCGCGTCTTTCCCGCGTAAGCGCCCCGATAGGAGCGCAAGGCGCGCAGGAAGGCGGAAAACCATCCTCGTCATTCCCGCGCGGAGCGATAGGGCGGTTTACCGCCCGTAATCGCGGAGGCAAGCGGGAATCCATCTCTTTGACGCCTTCGGCGCGTATATGGATACCCGCCTTTGATTACGAAGCGTTCGCGCTTGCTTTGCGCGGGTATGACAGAGGAGGCGCCGCTTGTAGCAAAGCGATTGCAACACACAATTCGCCTACGAAGGTTTGAATAGCGGCTTTAGCGGCGCGTAAAACGTTACTTTTTGCGACAAAGATATTTATAAACGGCAACGGCGAAAGAGCGCGCCGAATCTCTTTTCTTAAAAAATCCCCTTAACTAAAAACGTCGCGTCCGTAGTCGCTGGTAATACGAGCTAACCGTCGCTAATAAAGGAAGTTAGCGCAATACGTCGGCTAATATGTCCGCGAACTTGTCCGTTTCAACCAGAAAAGCGTCGTGTCCGTAGTCGCTGTTTATATGGTGGTAGGCGCTTAGATCGCCTTTGCCGATCTTTTTCATCGTCGCGTCGATCTCCTGTAGCTCTCGCGGCAAAAAGAGCAGATCGCGATCAAAGCCAAACAGATGCAGGCGCGATTTCACGCGCGATAGAGCGCTCTCTAGGGAGTCGTAGCCGCGCGATATATCGTATATGTTGATCGCCTTGATAATATACAAAAACGACAGCGGATCAAACCATCTAGGGAAGTTGCCGCCGTTATAGTCGAGATACCGCTCGATCTGAAAGCGCCCGAATAGATCAAACAAACCTTCCGCGCCCGTAAAATCGCGACCAAACTTGCGGTTCATCGATTCGGGGCTAAGAAAACTGATATGCCCCGCCATTCGCCCGATCGCCGCGCCCTTTAACCCGCGCTCTCGCAACGCCTCTATATCGTAAGCGCCGTTTTCAAACGCGGGATCGCTGATCGTCGCCTCCATAGCGACCTTATTAAACGCGATCGCCCAAGGGCTTGTCGCGTGCGTAGTCGCCATAACGACTATACGCTTCGCCAAAGAGGGGTAATCGACGGCGAAATGTAGCGCCTGCATTCCTCCCATGCTGCCGCCGATAACCGCGTGGATACTATTTAGCCCAAGCCGATCGATAAGCAATCTTTCGGCTTTGACCATATCTTTGACCGTAACGACGGGAAACTTAAAGCGATACGGCTCCAAACTCGGATACGCGGGGCTAGTTGGTCCCGTCGAGCCGTAGCACGATCCGATCACGTTCGCGCATATCACAAAAAAGCGATCAACGTCAATCGCCTTGCCGCTTCCGATCAGAGCGTCCCACCAACCAGCTTTTTTGTCGTTTTCGTAGCGCCCCGCCGCGTGGTGGCTGCCGCTCAAAGCGTGGCAGACGACGATTGCGTTGTCTTTGGCTTCGTTAAGCGTCCCGTAGGTCTCATAGACGATCTCAAACGGCTCCAAAATCCGCCCGCTCTCCAAATAGAGCGCGTTTTTGAACGACGCGGTTTTTGTTCTTAGGTTAAGATCGCCCACTTACTTAAATCTAGCGGTGATAATTCGGCGCTTCTTTGGTAATATCCACGTCATGGACGTGGCTCTCTTTTAGCCCAGCCGAAGTGATCTCCACAAACTGCGCCGTCTGCGCGAAGGTCGGAATATCTTTCGCGCCTAGATAACCCATAGAGCTTCTTAGCCCGCCGATAAGCTGATGAATCACGTCGGCTACCCTGCCGCGATACGGCACCCTACCCTCGATCCCTTCCGGCACCAGCTTATCGCGCGCCATACCCTCTTGAAAGTAGCGATCCGCGCCGCCCCTTTGCATCGCGCCAAGACTACCCATGCCGCGATAGTTTTTATATTGGCGACCTTGAAACATAATCGTTTCGCCCGGGGACTCTTCCGTCCCAGCCAGAAGCGAGCCGATCATCGCGCAACTAGCGCCCCCCGCCAGCGCTTTAGCCAGATCGCCGCTGTATTTGATCCCGCCGTCGGCTACGACGGGAACGTCGTATTGTTTAGCGACGCTGGCGCACTCGTCGATTGCGCTTAATTGCGGCACGCCCACGCCCGCCACGATCCGCGTCGTGCATATACTGCCAGGTCCTATGCCCACCTTAATCCCGTCCGCGCCCGCCTCGATCAACGCCTTCGCCGCTTCCGCAGAGGCTATATTCCCCGCGATCAGATCGACGGCGAAGCGCTCCTTGATCGTCTTGATCGTCTCGATAATGCCCTTGCTGTGTCCGTGCGCGGAGTCCAAAACAAGCGCGTCCGCGCCCGCTTTCACCAGCGCTTCGGCGCGTTCAAACTGCCTTACGCCGATCGCCGCCGCCACGCGAAGCCGTCCAAAATCGTCCTTGTTGGAATCGGGATACTCTTTGCGCTTTTTAATATCTTTTATGGTGATAAGCCCTTTAAGATAGCCGCCCTCGTCCACGATCGGCAGCTTTTCTATCTTATGCTCGCGCATAATCTCCGCCGCCTCGTCTAAGCTCGTGCCGACTTTGCCCGTAATAAGCGGCGTTTTGGTCATCACCTCGCCTACCAACCGCCCCATATCGGTCTCAAAACGCATATCGCGGTTTGTGATAATTCCGACGAGCCTGTCGTGTTCGTCGATCGCCGGCACGCCGCTGATTCTAAACTCGCGCATAATCTCTTCCGCTTCGCCAAGCGTCGCGTCGGGCGTAATATGCACGGGATCGATAATGATCCCGCTCTCGCTTTTCTTGACCTTTCTTACCTCGTTCGCTTGGCTTTGTATATCCATATTTTTGTGGATAACGCCGACTCCGCCCAGCCTCGCTACGGCGATCGCCGCGCGAAACTCGGTAACGGTGTCCATCGCCGCCGAAACGATCGGAATATTAAGCGGGATATTTCTGCTTAGCTTCGTGCGCAGATTGACCTCTACGGGCAACACCGCGCTATATCGCGGAACGAGTAGCAGATCGTCGAAAGTGAAAGCTCTTTTTAGTATATTTAACGCCATAACAATCCTTATTTAAGCGCGTTTTCTAAGCTAAGCGCCCCGTCGAAAACCGCTCGCTCGTCAAACGGCTTGCCGATCAACTGCGCGCCGACGGGCAGATTATCCGCGCCGCTTCCGATCGGAACGCTGATAGACGGAAGCCCCGCTAGATTAACCGAAATGGTAAAAATATCGCTTAGATACATATCGAGCGGCGATTTCTTGGCGTTGAACTCAAAAGCGACGCTCGGCGTAACGGGGGCGAAAATTAGATCGCACTCGTCGTGAATGGCGGCAAACTCGTCGCCGATAAGTTTGCGCGTTTTTTGCGCCTTGCGATAATACGCCTCATAATATCCGCTAGAGAGCACAAACGCCCCTAGTAGCAGACGGCGCTTTACCTCGTCGCCAAAGCCTTGCGATCTAGTCGAGTCGTAAATCTCTTTTAGATCGCCGCCCTCGCCTCTAAAGCCGTATCTAATCCCGTCGTATCGCGCGTAGTTGGCGCTAGCTTCGGCGGCGGCTAACACGTAGTAAGTAGCCACGTGGTGCGCGCAGTCGCCCATCGTCTTTTTTACAATCGTATGCCCCGCCCTCTCAAGCGTTTTCGCCGCCTCGTTAAGCGCCTTCGCCACGTCGGGATTGGTCTGCTCGATATAGTTCTCTATAACGGCGATCTTTAGCTTACGCTTTGGATCGAGTTTTCTGGAGACGTTTGCCGCCTCTACTGCCGCGCTTGTGGAATCTTTAGGGTCAAAACCAGCGATCGCGTCGAATAAAATAGCCGCGTCCTCTACGTTTTGCGTTATAGGACCGATCTGATCGAGGCTCGACGAGTAGCTTGCCAAACCGTAGCGGCTCACCCGCCCGTAAGTCGGTTTGAAGCCCACGCAACCGCAAAAAGCCGCCGGTTGGCGAATCGATCCGCCCGTATCGCTTCCAAGCGCGGCGATCGCGAAGCCGCCCGCCACCGCCGCCGCGCTGCCGCCGCTGCTGCCGCCCGGCACGCGGGAGAGATTGCGCGGGTTGAGCGTTTTTCCGTAAAAACTCGTCTCGGTCGAGCTTCCCATAGCGAACTCGTCCATGTTGGCGCGTCCAAACGGCGCGATATTCGCTTTGAGCAGGTTTTGCACGACGGTTGCGTCGTATGGCGCGACATAGCCTTGCAGTATCTTGCTGGCGCTGGTTACGCTCCAGCCCTTAACCTGAATGTTGTCTTTTATCAATACAAAAGCGCCTTCGCCGTATTCGTTGATAGGCTCGTTTGTCAGTTGTTCGACATATGCGCCGATCGCTCTGTTTTCGTTGATTTTTTTTTGTAAGTCCTCTTTTAAGTCGCGCAACGCCTCTTTGGGTAGTTTTAAGGCTTCTTTAAGTGTAATCAAAGGCGGTATCCTTGCCAAAATATGAGCGGATTATAGCGCCGCTACGCCAAGTTTTTTGCCAAAACGTAAAATCGACCCTATTGCTACGCGGCGCAATAGCCAAAGCGCCAAAGCGCTGAGCGTATCGACGGGGCGCTCGCCGCCGCGGTCGTTAAAATCGATCGGCAAATTATGCCGCCGCCGAATTTCTAGCAAGCCTCGCGCTAAACGAACGTAGCGCTCTAGCAATCCGCTTGTTTGATTACTTTCGATCTCTTCGCGCTACGTTTTACAGGCGATTTACTAGCTAAATTAGCGCGAGCGGCAGAACCCTATTTGGCGCCTATCTCTATAAGCTCGAAGTCGGCAAAGCGCAAAACTTCGTCTTTAAGTTCTTTTGCGATTTTGCGATACAGTCCGTATTTAGGACGCGCAAAATCGTTTTGGCGCGCAATAAAATTAGGTCGTTACCTGCGTATTTAAGCGGCGGCTTGCCGTCTCTAACGCTCGTTATCGTTATCTCGTAAATCAATAAACCGCTTTTTCATACGCAAGAACCCGCCCGCCAAGAAAATCATTTAGCGGGGCTTTCCTGAGATACGCGTCTTTGCTGCCCGTATAAGCGCGGCATGTAAGCTCCAACCGACGGTGGATTTACGCCTTGTTGTAAGCGTAATAATCGGATCGCCCTCGCCGCGCCGCCGACGGGTTTTAACCAACAAATGCGCGAAAAACCATCCGACGGCGTAAAATCGCTTGGCGACTTAAACTCCCAACGATATAGTGGTCAGCTCATATGTATCCGTAGCGCAAGCGGAACGTCCGTCAAAGTTTAACGCTAACAAACAAGCCGCTTTTTAACAAAGGATTGACCGCCTACGGCTTGCGCGCGGAGAGAGGCGCTCGAAATACGCGCGCCAAAAACGACTCATTTTCCAGCCAAAGCGGGAATCCGCGCTTCCGTCATTCCCGCGCACGCGGGAATCCATAAAAGGTCAAAAACCATGCAACGCGCTTACATTACGATTATTTGACAGAAGTGGATACCCGCCCTGCCCCGCCCGCCTTGCGCTCCTACTCGCGCGGGCGCTTCGCGGGAACAACTGGAGAAGCGGGAACGACAAAGAAGGTTGTTGCGATATGACCAGAGTTTGAGGGGTTAGATTCGGTTATGGAAACCTGTCGTTTTTTACCTTTTGGTAAAAAAAGAGAGTAACGCTATCTTAAAATGAGATATACGATTTACGCATATCGCTTTTTAGACCTTACGCTTAGACTATCAAACGCCCCGCTTAATTCTGCGCTTTTTTATCCTTGCCAGATCGCCGCCGATTTGTTGGCGCCCGCCCTACCCCGCGCAAGATTAGCGCCGCCGACTTCGCGGCGCTATAGCGCAAGATATTGGCTCGCGTCCCTTTCCCAATACGATCGCGTGTTTTTATTAAAGGTTACATGTTTCGCGGCGGCAAGTCGTCGTTAGCGCGCCGCTATCTTTTCACGGCAGAGATTGCTCCACGGATCATCGTTAATTTCAAGATTGGCGCAACGCTGAAACGCTGTCGCCGCCAGATCGACGCTTGCGTTTTGCTCTAAAGCCTCGCCGAGCGTAAATAGCGCCTTGGAGCGATCGCGAATATCTAGCGCTTCGTTTAATAGCGTTTGCAAAACCAAGATCGCCTCGTTTGGCTTGCCCTCTTTAAGCGCGGCGCGGGCGAACGCCATCTCAGCTTCGGGCGTAAACGCCTTAACAGCCGTTAATCGCGTTCGGTTAACGAGCTTTTTGGAGTAGTCGTATTGGCTCTTAGAGTCGTTTTGATCGGCGCTTAAAACGATCATAGCGGCATATATATCCATCAAGCGCGGCTCTTTGGGAAATTGCGATTCGACGATCGCGGCTATCTCGCCCATTCGTTTAGGCTCAAAACCGGTTCGGCGGTAAGAGTCAAACAGGCGGATATAGCGATCCGCGCCGATCGGCTCTTTTAGGGCGCGAAGCATTTTGATATAGCGCTCCTCGCCGTCGATATAGCTCGGATAGTCCGCCATAGCATAGAGCGTATCTAGCCGTCTAGCCGACCACTTCGCTCCTTTAGCCGGCGAATATTTGCGAATGTTGGTTTGCGCGATCTCCAGCGCGAGGTTAAAGTCGCGCGCCTTGTAAGCGCAGTCAAAATAAGCCTCGTCGCTTCTGATAGAAACGCCGAGCCTACGATCGCGACTAAACCGCGCGGCGGCGGCGCAATCGCCCGCTTGCAAGAAAGCGTCTAACAGCGAGCGCTCCATCTGTCGCATTTGCGCGTCGAAATTGTGAAACAAAGCCTTATCCAGCTTGTCTAACTTTGGTAAAATCTCGCTTGCTTCGGCGTAACGACCAAGCCGAACAAGCAATTTAGACTTTTCGTATAACGCGCGGTCTGCCGCTTCGTCGTCCGGATATTTTGTAATAATCTCGTCATAAAGCGCCAGATTTGCCTCCTGCGTCTGTCTGCCTATCGAGAACTCCAGCAGATCGCGCTCTTTTCTGGCTAACGGCGCTTGCGGCGAAAAATCAAACTCGGCAAGGTAACGCTCGTAAGTGATCAGCGATTTTTCGCTCATATGCGCGAAGTTTTGCCATCTAGCCAGACTTAACAACGAATTTTCATACGTTTGCGACGTCGAGTCGATATGCTCTAGAACAATCTCGCCCAACAGCGCGGCTGGGACGTATAGTTTTTGCTCCGCCATCAGGTTCATGAGGCGCTCGCTTTCGTCTAGCTTATCCAGAAAAAACTCCGGAGCGCTTTTTAATATCTTTTCGTAAAACTCGGCGGCTTTTGGAATATCGTCCTCTCGAATAGCCATATCCGCCAAACGCGAGGCGGCGAGCGCGGCGGCGGAAACGTCTTGCGAGTTAAACAAAACGCTCTCGTAACCTAACTTCGCGTCGAAAGCCTTGCCTTCGATCATGGCGCGATCCGCTTTGTAGATTCGCGCGAAGTCGGAAAGAGGATTTTTGGGATATTCACGAATGAGCGTATCGTAATGATACCGCCCGTCGGCGATAAGCCCTAGTCGCGTTTGCGCGTTGGCTAGGAGCAGTAAAATCTCCGGCGTCTCTTTATGAAAGGCGTAAGCCTCCGTCCAAGGCTTAGCGGCGGCTATTAGCGCTTCGTCCTGATCGCCGAGCTTGTCTAAAATCTTTATCTTAAGCGCAAGAAGCTCCGGCATAAACAGATGTTTGCCGTCGCTTCGCGCCAGCGCGTCGTCGATCATTCGCTGCGCGTCGGTCAAAAATCCAGCCTCATACTGCGCTAAAATCCGCGAAAACTCCTGTCCGTCCTCGCTTATGGCGCGATTGGCGATCGGAGCGCCGTTTAGATCAAGCGCGCCGACGGAGGGAGGTTCAAACGGCGGAAAAACGACGGGAAAGTTTAATCCGCCGCCGCTTGACGCGCGTAAAACAGGCGGCTTGTTTTTGTATCCGATCGCGATCCAGCGCGACGAAGAGGTTATTTCGCCGTTTGGCGCGATCGGAATCGAGGAAAGCGTGGGCGTCTCCATCGGATACACAAGCGCATTTTGCTTGAACGCAATCTTTATTGTAAAGCGCTTTGGGTCTAAAATCGGTTCGACGCTGAAAAAGGGATTGTCGATTGGCTGCGGCTTCAGCGCGGGAACGCGATCAAACTCGCAAACCATATTGCCCGCTTCCAATAACGTAGCGGGATTAACGCGGCAAGAAAATGGGCGATCCTCTTTGAGCGTAAGAGCTAGGTAGCTCTCTTTGTCTATAATGCCCGTCGTCTGCGTAATATCAAGCGCGTATAACGACGAGACGACAAGCGGCAAGATTACGCCAAAAAACTGTTTCATATCCTAAATAAAAAGCAAACCGCGTTCCTTGAAGCCAATAATAGCCGATTGCGGCTCGCAAACTATTGAACAGCGTCGCGCGCCTAAACTTAGCTGGCTAGCGTTGCCATAAAAGAGACGCAAAGAGCATAGCGGAAATTGTTCAAGGCAACGCGACAATCGGCGAACGCGGCGATTGAGACTGATCGTTTTGCGCTCTACCTTGTTCGACATTTTATGAAAACCATATAGGCGCGACAAGGCAAAAAGCGCGCGCTAAAATTAAAAGCGATTGATCGTAGCGCCCGCAAATAAGGGCGGCGCGAGCGCGAGCGGCGAGTCGGGATAAGGGCGGCTGTTTTGCGTTGCGCCGATTTCGATATTACGCCAAAGCGACGCAAACGCGAAAACCTTAAATGTCCGAAACAAAGCCCGCGCTTACTCGTCTGCCCTCGACAAACCTGTAGCGCTCCCGCGATCTTTTTATTAGACGCGTTATAAACGCCTACGTTGAACCGCAATCCGTCTCTAAACTTTATAACCGCGCCTATATCGCTGTCGCATAAGCTCTGTTTTTCGTCGCGGTTGCCGCCGTAATATCCGATCTCTCCTTATACGAACCCGTAAAAGCGTATTGTCCGCTCAACCTTTCCGTGATTTTAACGTCGATATTGGGCGCTTGCCATACGCTTTGAAACGCTGTTTAGCGGTTGATCTTTGCTTTAGTTTCGGTCAAATCTAACGGCGTTCGTTGTAAGAGCGCGCGCCGCTTGAAAAAGCGCGGTTGGCTACGCCGCCTTTTACGATCGGATCGTAGCCAACATGATAGACCGCGTAAACGCGAGGGCTTATATTCGATCTAAACGCCTCGCCTATCGGCTCGGCGCGACATGATACTAATAACTGCACCTTCTCCAATTGTAGTAATTATCCCAAAGAATCTGACCCTTGTCATAAGAGGTACCGCCACTGTTATGTATTCTTATCTGTATTTTATCGCCGCTGATATCTTCGACAAAAGCCTGGCATGGAAATAAAGCGCCAAACAAGAGTGTCGTATCCCTGCAGACTAATTCCCCTATAGATTTACGCGCCATGTATGCCTCGTTTTTCCTGCGTTCGCGCTCCGCCTGTTCTTTCTCCCATTCTTCTTTCAATCTAGCTTCTTCTTTAGCCTGAGCCTCCAGACGCGCCCGATAGGCTTTTTCGTCGGCTTTTAATTGCGCTAAGTCTTCTTGCGCGGCGGGAATCAGCGCGGATTTCGGAACGGCGGCTATAAAATCGTTCAAAGCGGCAATGGAGGTTCTGGCTAAATCGTAATATTTTTTTTCCGCCTTGTCCCGATGAACGGATTGAGGGCATAGCTCTATGAATGCCTTCATTTCGGCAATGGTTTTGGCCAGTTCGTAATACTTTTTTTCCGCCTCTGCCCGATGGATGGATTGAGGATATAGCTCTATGAAAGCCCTCACTTCGTCTATGGTTTTGGCTAGATCGCAATACTTTTTTTCAGCCTCTGCCCGATGGATGGATTGAGGATATAGGTCTATGAACGCCTTCACTTCGGCAATGGTTTTGGTCAGATCGCAATACTTTTTTTCAGCCTCTGCCCGATGGATGGATTGAGGATAACTCTCTATGAAAGCCTTCACTTCGTCTATGTTTGAAGCCTCTTTAAGAAGGTAGCCCTCCACAAACTGTTCCGGCTTAAGGAGAGTTCTGGGCGGAACGGCGGTGAATTTATCGCCGTCCGCTCGGATCTCCAATTCAATATCCTTGGCGTTGGCTTGCAAGATGCGCTTAAAATCCTGAGCATAAGACATCTTTACTGGGACGCGCATGGGCAGAGTGAAGTTCTGGTCGATCTGAGCTCGAAAAATTACAGAAAACTCCTGTTTATCCGCGTTATATTCAACCTTGTCTAACATCGGGGCGCCGTAAAGAAAATGGAAAACGTCGCTGTAATAGCCCATGATAACACTCTGGTTCTTCTTGAGGTTCTCTCTGGTCTGCCGGCAATCTCTTTTACGTTTAGCGTCTCTCTCTCGCCAAGCCGCTAGAGCGTCTTGGTAACCCTTTTCGGCGTCGTCTAGCAAGGATTTTACCTTTTTGTCATAATCCGCGGTGATTTCAAATTCGCCCTTAGGCGGAATGGTTGCCTCGGTTTTGACCGGCTTCGCTTCAGCGGCGCAGATTCCGGCAAGGTCTTTCTTGGCCATTTCCGCCATTAGCCTGGTTGGCGCCGCCCTGACTTTGTTGACATCGCTGGGGGAAACCGCGCAGATGGCGTTATAACGGGCAGTCCTATCAAACCAGTCGTCCTGCTCACGCCAGTCTACTGGACGCCAAATACGTACTTTCGAGTAATTTATTGTACTGACGCTTATTGCGTCATAGTATACAATACCGCCATCTTTTTTATAGTAATAGTCGTCATCTTTAGTTTTAGTCCAGTAACTTTTCTCACGTTTATCAGGAAGGAATTCATAAGAGTCCCCCAACTTTACCATCTCGTACCGGTTCGGCAATCTCCAGGGGATTACAGACGGGTAGTTTTTGCAATATGTCTCAGCTTCTCTATAAGTAACGCCTTCGAGCGTTTCAGAAAAGAACACCCCTTCATAAAAGAACATCCCCTTATAAAAGGAAGGCAGTTTCGCGTCGATATTCTTCCAGACAAATGTTCCGGCGCCGCCGACGACAATCTTCGCTTTGTCAAGCTCGGTTACGTTGCCGTCGGAAGCGGTTTTCGATGGTTCTATCGCGCTCGAGGAATTTTCGCTCGCGTTCTCTTCGCCTGATTGCGCCGCGGCGAATGAACTGTTTGATTCAGCCGATTCGTCGGCTATTATTGGAGAGGTTAGACAAGTTAGAGCCGTTATTAGAGCTAAAAGCCCCCCCCCCCCGCTGTGGATTTACGCTACGAGCTAAAGTCATTGCTTTTCCTTTTGTTAAGGTAGGATTGTAAGAATCAAATCTAACGGAATGATAACCGACAAACCTTAATGTAATATAAAGCCAGACTTTTGAAATTACGCGATTTAGTTTTTTGCGATTTATATCAGATTAAGTTTCGCCGCTTTGCGCCGCCGATCGACGGCGCAAATAAAACCGCCGCGCAAGATACGATCGCGGCGCGCGGTCTCTTTTAATAACCGCCGGCGACGATTAGATCGTTCAAAGAGCCTAGTAGCGGCTCGATCCAGAAAAACGACGTAACGACCATTACGGCGGCTACTCCAAGCACGATCTTCAACGGAACCGCGCCGTTTTGATAATAAACCGTGCCGTCGTTATCCGACGGATCGCGCAAAAACATATAGACGATTAACTTTAGGTAGTAATAGACGGCGATCGCGCTATTGACCAACATAATAAGAGCGAGATAGAGATGATCGCTCGCTATCGCCTCGCCAATCAAATAGATTTTGCCGAAAAAGAGCGCAAACGGCGGAATACCGGCGAGCGAAAGCATAAAGATCGCCATAATCACGGCGCCCATAGGGCTAAGTTTTATCATGCCAGAAAACTTGCCGTAGGGGTGATCGAAACGAATATCCCACGTTTTGCTTGGGTGGCGCGAAATCCACAGCATAGCGAACGCGCCTAAATTGGTAAATAAAAATAAAACCCAATAAAGAAACAAGCCCGCGTGCGCCTCGCTGGAACCCATCACGAAAGCGCACATAACAAATCCGGCGTGGCTAATCGAGCTAAAGGCGAGCATTCGCTTAACGTCGTCTTGCATAAGCGCCAAAAGATTGCCTATCGTCAGCGTGGCGACGGCGACTATATACAAAAGCGCATAAACCGCGCGATCCGGACTTTGCGCTAAAAAATCAAAGAGCCTGATCGCCACGGCAAAACCGGCGATCTTAGGCGCTATAGACATATAGCCCGCCATAGGCGCGCTAGAACCCTCGTAAACGTCCGGCGTCCATGTGTGGAACGGCACGATAGAGAGCTTGAAGCCAAGCCCCGCGATAATAAACGCCGAAGCCGCCACGATCAAAGAGGTATGCTCGAAGCCGCTTGTTACTAACGCGCTTTGAATCTTGCCTATCTCTAAACTGCCCGTCGCGGCGTAAAGCAGCATTACTCCAAAGATCAGCAGCCCCGCCGCGAGCGCGCCCATCGTAAAGTATTTAAGCGCCGCCTCCAACGCCTTGTCGCGGCGGTGCATGCTGATAAGCGTATAGAGCGCCAAAGAGCCGGTCTCGAGACCTATAACGATCACGATTAAATTATCGCTAGAAACCATAGCCGCAAAACCCGCCGCCATAAATAAAAACAGCGCGTAAAACTCGGCGAACTGATACTCCAAAAACCGCATTCCCGTGAAAGCTAACGGCATAAACAGTAGCGACGCGCCGATAATCACCCATAAAGAGGCTTTGGCAAGCCCGTCGATCAAGAGCGCGTCGAATAAACTCCGCTCGACAAAATCAAGGTAAAAAAGCGCCGCGATCGCCATAAGCAGCGCGGCAATCGTAATCGTGGCGAACGCGTTGCGTCCCGCGTTTTTGAAAAACAGATCGACGCTTAAAACGACGATCCCGCCGACGGCTAGAATCAAGATCGGCAGCAAAGAAACAAAAGAAAACGAACTCATTGCCCGCCTCCAAACATCGGCGAATTCAGGCTTTCTAGCCTCTGCCTAGTAGCGTCCTCGTTGGGAACCGACTTTATCGCCATCATTTGCGCTAAATATATCGAGGCTTTATCGATCGGCGCTAAAACAGGCTTGGGATACACCCCTAGCCAAACGACGACCAACACAAGCGGAATAAGCGCCGCAAGCTCGCGTCTATTGAGATCGGTTAGCGTTTTGTTCGCCTCTATCGTAACCGCGCCGTAGAAGGTTTTGCGATAGAGATTAAGCATATAGACCGCGCCGAGAATAATCGACGTTCCCGCTAACAAAGCCATAATCGGGCTTGCGCGGAAGTAACCGAGCAGAGACAAAAACTCGCCCACAAAACCCATCGTCAGCGGCAATCCCGCCGAAGCCATCGCCATAAACATAAAGATCGCCGCGTAGATCGGCATAACGGAGGCGATCCCGCCAAACTCGCTTAACTGCTTTGTGTGGCGGCGATCGTAGATTACGCCCACCAGCATAAACAGAGCGCCGCTGATAATCCCGTGGCTAAGCATAAAGAAAACCGAGCCGCCGATACCCTCCGCGTTCAGAGCGAACGTCCCTAGAATAATCACGCCCATATGGCTGATCGAGCTATAGGCGATAATCTGTTTTATATCCTTCTGCGCGAACGCCACCATCGCCGCGTAGATAACCATAATAATCCCGATCGCGCCCATAAACGGCGCGAAATAGACGCTCGCGTCCGGAAAGAGCGGCAGGCTAAAACGCACAAAACCGTATGTCCCCATTTTGAGCAGCACGGCGGCAAGCAAGATCGAGCCGATTGTGGGCGCCTGTCCGTGCGCGTATGGAAGCCACGTATGAAAAGGAAACATAGGAACTTTTACCGCGAAGCCGATCCCCATCGCCGCAAAGAGCCAGAGTTGCGCCGAATAGGCGATCGGGTGTCTATGCCATTGAATAATATCAAAGGTGGCGTATCCCATATCCTGATAGAAAAGCCACGCGAAATACAGTATGCCAAGCAGAAGTAAAAGCGAGCCGCTAAAGGTGTAGATAAAGAACTTCACCGCCGCGTAGATTCTATTGCCGCTGCCCCACGCGCCGATAATATAGAGCATAGGCGCCAGCGAAAACTCCCAAAAGAAATAAAACACGATCGCGTCAAGCGCCGCGAAAACGCCGATCATCGTCATCTCTAACATCAAAATCGAGGCGACAAGGTTTTTAAGCCGCTCCGTTTCGCCAAGCGCGATCAGCGCAATCAGCGTAATAAAGGCGCTAAGTATGATTAAAAACAGCGAAAAGCCGTCCACGCCTACTTTATAGCTAATACCCAACGATTCGATAACGGGCAGCGAATAGACAAACTGCATGCCTAAGCTGTCGTTTGTGAATTTGTAGTCGTAATCGAACAGATACCACAGATAGAGCGAGAGCGCAAACTCGATCGCGGCGATTACCAGCGCGTAAATCCTAACGCGATCTTTAGGAATCGCAAAGCCGACTAACGCGCCCAATAACGGAAAAAACACTAAAATCGAAAGCAAATAAGAGGACATCACGCTCCTTTCATAGATACGCTAAGAGTCGTCGTCGCTAACGCGATAAGAGCGATCGCGAGCAGAGCGACAAGACCGCCGACCATCAACCTAAGCATATGCGAGAGATTGCCCGTCTGCGTCTTTCTAAGTTGCGCGCCGGACGCCATTGTAAGTTTGGCGATCAGATCAACCGCGAAATCCACGATTTTAAGATCGATCTTTTGCCATAGAAAATCGCCGATCTTCATATACGGCGCGATAATCGCTTTTTTATACAGCGTCGGTATATACCACTCGGCGCTCAAAAACTTATAGATCGGGTTATTTTGCCAATTTGGACTAAAGCCCCCTTTGGCGTATTTCCAGATGGCAAACGCTATGCTTAAGATAACCAGAGCGAGCGTTCCAGCGATCAGCGCGTATTCGATCGCGTGTTCCAAATGCGGCGCCTCCACGCTTAACATTTTAGAAACAAGATTCGTATAGCCCGTTTCAAAAAAACCGGCGATAATCGCCAGAATAGCCAACGGCGAAATGGCGATCAGCATAAACGTCGGCGCCTCGTGCGGGTGAATATGCAGCTTTTCGTAGTTCGCCTCTTTGCCAAAAAATACGCTCATAACGACGCGGAAGCTATAGAACGCCGTCATAACCGCCGTGATTAGCAGCGTAGCCCAAATAATAAAGTGCGAGCTTCCAAACGCTACCTCTAATATCTTATCTTTAGAGAAAAAGCCGGCGAAAGGGTATATGCCCGCAAGCGCGATCGAGGCGATCGTCATCATAACCGCCGTCGGCTTCATCGCCGCCCACAACTTGCCCATTTTGCGGATATTAAGCTCGTCGCGCATGGCGTGCATTACATTGCCCGCGCCCAAGAACAACAGCGCTTTGAAAAAGGCGTGCGTCGTCAGGTGAAAGAGCGCCACCCAATAGTAGCCAAGCCCCGCCGCGACGAACATATAGCCAAGTTGAGAGAGCGTCGAATAGGCGATAATGCGCTTTAGATCGGTCGCGACAAGCGCCATCGACGCGGCGAAAAAGGCGACGAACGCGCCAAGCGACGCGATAATAACGCTAACGTCGCTTACCGCGCTATAGAGCGCGTTAGCGCGCACCAGCAGATAAACGCCCGCCGTAACCATCGTCGCCGCGTGTATCAGCGCCGAAACGGGAGTGGGACCCTCCATAGCGTTGGCAAGCCACGTATGCAGAGGAAACTGCGCGGATTTGCCCATCGCGCCGATAAACAGCAAGATCGCGATCCAGATCAAAACTCCGCGCTCGATAAAAGGCAACGAAGCGAAAACCTCCTCGTAACGAAGCGATCCGATCTGCCAATAGATTAAGAAAATGCCAAGCAGCATTCCTAGATCGGCTATGCGGTTCATAATAAACGCCTCGTTCGCCGCCCACGAGGCAAACGGCTTGTGATACCAAAAGCCGATCAGCAGATAGGAGCATAGCCCCACCCCCTCCCAGCCGATAAACAGCCCCAAGAAGTTATCGCTCATCACCAGAACCATCATCGAAAACACGAAGGCGCTTAGATAACTAAAGAAGCGGTTAAAGCTCTTGTCGTGCGCCATATAGCCGATTGAATAGATATGCACGATCGTGGAAACAATCGTAACGACGCACATCATCACGACGCTGATCGCATCGACCACAAAACCAAACTTCAAGTTTAGCCGCCCCGATACAATCCAATCAAAAAGCGAGACGCTAACGCGAACGTCTTGCGTATATACAAAATACAACAACGTCAGCGAAGCGCACAACGAGAGCGCCAACAGCGCGCTCGGCGCAAGCCCCGCGACGATCTTTTTCTCCTTCGCGCCAAAAAACAGCCCCGCGAAAAGCGAGCCGACGAGCGGCGAAAACAACGCGATTAGCAGTAACGCTTCTTCCATATTGCCCCTATCCGTTCATATGCTTGATAACGTTGAGATCAAGCGTCCCTTTGCGTTTATACAGCAAGATTAAAAGCCCAAGCCCAACCGCCACTTCCGACGCGGTGATCGCGATAATAAAAAAGGCGAATATCTGCCCCTCTATCGTCCCCGTATAGCGCGAAATCGCCACTAAGCCGATATTAACGCTGTTTAATAAAATCTCGGTGGCAAAAAAGAGCGCCAGCAGATTTTGACGGCGCATAACGCCGACTAGCCCGATCGCGAAAAGAATCGCGCTTAAAACGATATAGTGAGTTAGCGTGATCATTTTTTGCGCTCCTCCTCTTGCGAATACTCCATCTGCTTGCTCGCCAAAACGATACCCGCGATCATCGCCGTAAGCAATAACAGCCCCGAAAGCTCGAAAGGCAGAATATAGGTCGTAAATAGGCTTGTTCCGATCTCGTTTACGTTATCGCCGCTAACTAGCTCGCTATCGCGAGAGAGCGCGAAAGTCGGCGCGGCTATCATAGCTACGACAATCGCCGCGCAAGCCGCCGCCAGAAAAAATATCGTCTTTTGCGATCCGATCGCCTCGTTAAGCGGCTTAGTCGAATCAAAAAACATCATGCCAAAGACGTATAACGCCATCACCGCGCCCGTATATACTACGATCTGAACTATGCCCATAAAATCCGCGCCCAGCATAAAGAAAAACGCGCCGATAAAGATCATACCCGCCGCCAGCGCCGTAAAGGCGTAGATCGTCCGTTGCGCCGTCGTTACGATCGTAAAGCAGACGATTGTCAGCGCCGCGAAAAAATAAAACGCTATAGCCTCGAACATCTTGCCTCCTAATACGCTAACGGCGTTTTCTTGAGATTTTCATCGGCGTTAGGACTGAGCGCGCCGAAACCCTCGAACTCTTTTTGTAGCTTGATCGCCTCTTGTTGCGTAAGCATATCGTCCTTGATCGAAAAATGCGCCCTCTGCTCGCTCGCGTTTTCAAACCGATCGCCATGTACGATCGCGAGCTCCGGACAAACCTCCGCGCACAAACCGCAGTAGATGCAGCGCCCGAAGTTGATCGTATAGTCAAACGCCTTTTTGCGCCCGTCCTCGCCCAAACCCGTATCCATTCTAATGCAATTTGAGGGGCATATCTTTTCGCACAGACCGCACCCGATGCAGCGCTCCGCGCCGCTTTCAAGCAGTCTAAGCAGCCTATGAACGGCGCGATAGCGTTTGGATATGGGCAGTCTTTCTAGCGGATAGACCGTCGTATGCGTCGGGTCCTTAACCATTACCTTAAAGACTACCCACAACCCTTTAAGTAGCTCCAAGCCAAGACTGCGTCGAACGACTTGTTTAAATTTTTGCCAGCCGCTTTGCGGATAGGGCGGCAAAGATATGTCGAAATAACCCTGTTTCATCGTTGCTCCTACAAAATAACCGCGGCGGTAATCAAAACGTTGATCACGGCAAGCGGCATTAAGACCTTCCAGCACAGCCACATTAGCTGATCGGGGCGAATATGAGGCCACGCGCCGCGAACCAAGATAAAGAAAAAGAAGAAAAACGCCACCTTTAGAAGTAACGCGATCGCGCCCGGCACAATATAAAAATCGTTGTAACCGCCCAAGAAAATTAACGAAATCAAGAAGCTGATAATAAACATATTGGCGTATTCGCCGATGGCGAACAGACCCCAATGAATGCCCGAATACTCGGTGGCGTAACCCACCACGATCTCCGCTTCGTGTTCCAACAGATCGAAGGGGGTGCGGTTTGTCTCCGCGAAGCCCGCCATCATAAACAGCGCAAACGCCAGCGGTTGCTTAAAGATCATCCAGTCGAACAGCCCGCCCGCTTGATAATCGTTTAGATTGATTAGCGAGAGCGATCCGACCAGCAAAATGGGGCTTAGCAACGCGAGAATGCTTACGACCTCGTAGCTGATCAGTTGAATCGCCGTGCGCGCGCCGCCGATTAGCGAGTATTTATTAAACGACGCAATACCGCCCAACAGAGGACCGTATAGCCCGCTTGCCATCACGCCAAGCACGAATAAAACGCCTACGTTTATGTCCGCCACAATCGGTTTGATCGTATGCCCAAACAGCTCGAAGGGCGGCGCGAACGGGACGGCGCTCATAGCGATAAACGCGGTGGAGGCGGTGATGATCGGCGCGATAAAAAAGATCGGCTTGATCGCGCGGCTAGGAATGATATTCTCTTTCGTGAACATTTTAATGCCGTCGGCTACGATCTGCAAAAGCCCAAGCGGACCTACGTGCATAGGACCCTTGCGCCGTTGCATAAACGCCAGCAGCCGCCGCTCGAAATAGGTACCGTATCCCGCAAGCGCGGAGAATATCAGCACGACTAAAATCGCCTTAACTATCGTCGCTACAATAGAAAATAGATCGTCCATCGTTACCCTTTAGTAATACTCGCCAATTTGAAGCGCCAACCCGTAAGCGCGCCCTCGCAAACGCTAACAAAGGCAAATTCGCCTTGAATATACCCCTCTTTTTTGACTTCGAGCTCCAAAGAAACGCCGTCGATCGTTACCCTCGCCTTGTCGCCCTCCTTCAATCCATGCCTCTCTAAAAACGTATCGCTCGCCAAGAGTTTATCGCCGCTTGATAGATGGGCGTTAAACTCGTCGATCGCGTTAGCTAGATAGACGATAGCGCCGTCTATTTTGAGCGGTTTTGGCTTCTCCAGCGCGTCGATCGACTCGATCTCGCTTGCCGTTAGCGTAAAACCGCGCCGCTCCTTGCCGTCCGCGCCAAACTCGTTTTCAAGCGAATCGAACGGCGCGCCCAATTCGCCCGTCAAATCCGTCGTCGTCTCTATAATCTCGCCGTCGTTTGCGATCGCGTTGTAAAGGTGGGCGAGCGTATAGCCTTCGTAGCCAAGCGCGGGATAGATCGCGACGACGCGCTTATCGATATTTACGATCGTCCCCTCTTGCTGAACCAAGGCGGGCGTATCCAGCTCGTTTGCGCCTTGCGCGCCAAACGCGGTTAATACAAAATCGCCTTTGGCGTTGTAGCCTACCGCGTAGCCGTTCGCGCTTTCGTCCAGATCGGCGTTTAGCGCCGCGCCGAGATCGTTGCCCTTTAGCGGCGAGAGCAATACTTTGAA
The DNA here is from genome assembly GCA_031258155.1 of Helicobacteraceae bacterium. Taxonomy (NCBI): domain Bacteria; kingdom Pseudomonadati; phylum Campylobacterota; class Epsilonproteobacteria; order Campylobacterales; family Helicobacteraceae; species Helicobacteraceae bacterium. The sequence goes on from JAIRNH010000001.1 coordinate 19,601, forward strand.
GGGCGAATACTTTTCCAATAGCCCCAGCATACGCGCTATGTTTTCCGATCGCGGATGGCAGAAGAGATCGCCGCCCGCGATAAGGGTAAAGCCGCTCCTGTTTTCGACTAATTTATCGATCTGTTCTAGCTCCGCCGCGTCAAATACCAAACCCTCGATCTTCGCCTTTAAGGTTTTGGGCAGTCGATCGGCGAAGCGGTTTAATAACTTCGCCAGCGCGATCTCCTCGCCGCCGACCTCGCCGCGCATAACAAGCATATTTTTGTGCATCGTATCGACGATCGGATCGCCGATCGGGTGAAAGTCGATCGCCGCGCCCTTTTTGACGACGAGCGCGTTGTTGATCGCGTAGCGAAGCTGCGGATTGTCGTTCGAGAGACGAACGCCGATCGAGACGGTAAAATCGCCGATCGTATCCTTCGAGCCGCTATAGAGCGTTTTACCGCTAACGGCGCTAAAGGTTTTAAGAAACTTAGAGAGCGCAAACGCGGAGTCGTTGATCAGTTTTAGCCCTAAACGTTTTTTAAGCCGATTGAGGATCAAAATCTCCTCGTTGGTAATTAGCGAGCTAAAACGAACCGCTTTAGCCTTTTTCAGCGCCTCTAGCGCGCGCTCAAACGCCGCCTCGTCCTTTTTGACGCGCTTGTTAGCAAAGTCGTAACCAAAACGCCCCGCGCCGCATAAGCTCTGAAAGTGAAAGTCGTTGGTAACGCGGTAGATCGTATCGTCCGGCTCGTCTATGCCGCCCTGTTTAACCTCGTAGAACAGATGACACGCGCTAGGACAGTGAACGCACGAGGACGGAACGCGCTTTAGCTCCCAAGCGTTGCTTTTATATTGAAACTCGCTCGTTACCATAGCGCCCGTAGGACAGACCGCCGCGCACTCGCCGCAATCGACGCAGTTATCGCCTTTTGGCGAACGGGCGATCAGCGATTTGTTCATTCTGTTCCAGATCGTATATGCGTCTTTGGGCGCCGACTCCTTATACTTCTCGTCGATCGCGTCGCCTCCGCGCGGAGTCGTAGCTAAAGCGCCTACGCCAATAATATCTTTGCATACGGTAACGCACCTTTCGCACGCTATGCACAGAGCGGGATCGTAGCGAACGCGCCCCCACTCTACAGGCTTCTTATCCGTGTCCTTAATCGCGTAGCTTTGCGAGGCTACGCTCTGAAATAGGGCGTTATCTTGCAATTCGCACTCGCCCGATTTGTCGCATACGCCGCACTGAAGCGGGTGGTTGATCGCGTAAATCTCCATAATGGCGCGGCGATCGGCGCTAAGATCGTCGCCCTCCGTTTTAACGACCATTCCCTCTTTGACTTTCGCGTTGCACGAGTAGGCGCGCTTACCGTCGGCGTCCACCATGCAAAGCCTGCAGGCGAGCGTAGGCGAGCAGCGCGTCAAACAGCAGATCGCGGGGATATAGATATTATTCGCGCGAGCGACCGAAAGAATCGTGTCGCCTTCGTTAGCGACGATCTGGCGATCGTTTATCGTTAATCTAATCTCGCCCATTTAACTCGCCCTTTCGCGGATTGATAACCTCGTAACGGTATTGCACGTTCGCTTGAATTGTCGGCAAATCAAAGACCTCCAGCTTTGCTATTACGCCCTTCATCTTGGGCGAAACTATAAACTTCCTCGCAACGGCGCCTAACTTCGTTTCGATTTTAACATTATCGCCATTTTTTAAGCCGTTTGCCTCCGCGAACTGCTTAGAGCCTATCAACTCGCCTCGCTCCTTAAACGGCTTATAAACCGCGTCGTATCGCGCCACGGAGCCGTTATACTCCTCGAACGGCTCGATACCTTCGGGCGCGAAAACCGATATTTCGGTCTTTGGATTGTCTATCTCGTAGGGCGTCAGATCGTCAAATGCCGTATCGTTAAACGGCAACCAACCTGAAGCGTCGATTGTCCATTTAATTTTAAGCCCGCGCTCTTTGGCAAGGGCGCCCGCGCTAACGCCGTCGTATCCGATAGCGGCGTTCAACGGTTTTATTACGCGGTCGATCGTAACGATCGTCCCCTCTTTCGCCTCGTTGGGCGCGATCGGAAAGACGTTTTCGCTTTCGCCGTTATGAATATCGCAGGTTAAAGCGATTCCGAGCGCGTTTGGCGTAGGCGGGATCATCAGAATATCAAACCCGTTCGATCTTAACGCTCCCGCGATTGCGGCGATATTTTCGGCTCTGCGGCAGGAGTATATCTCGCCGCCAAGAACGATAAGCGTCTTTTTGCCTATGTTAATCGCCTCTAGCTCCTCCTCGCCGACGTTTGTTTCGGCGCTTAACGCGCCGTCGTCGAGGTCGTCTAACCATCGTTTCAATTCGCCGCTTGGCTCCTTAACGAGAGCTTTTAACAGCATAGCGAAAACCCCCTCCTCCGCGCCCGTCTCGTAGCGGATAAAACGCGCCGCTTTGGAGATCGTCTCGTCCTCGAACGGCGCGAAGGCGAAAATATCCGCGCCGCCGATCAACCCCGCCTTGATAAGCGCGGATTTGATAAAGGCGGATTCCGAACTTACGGCGGGAGCAAAAAGCAAGATCGTATCGCTCGCGGCTATATCGCCGACTTTGGCGTTCCAAAGCGTCTCGCCGCTCGCTTTGGCGTATGTCGTTAAAAACCGCTGAAAATCCGCGATCGCGTTATTGACGAGTTTATAGCCCATATCGTTAAGCAGATATATCTCTTCGTTGGTCTCGTCGCCGTTTATCCGAACGTTTTCGGCGCTCTTGTCGAACCCGCCGCTTGCGACGTTTCGCTTAAAGCCAAAGCGTCCTAAGGCGCATAAGAAGCCGTTTTCCGCGTCGGCGCTCACGCGCTTAACCTCGCCTCGCCTAGTTTCAATCGTCGCGTCGCAACCGAGGGAGCAGTATAGGCACGTCGAAGGGGTTTTGCTTAGCTCCCACGCGTTGGCGCGGTATTTGAAATCCTTCGTAACGATCGCGCCTACGGGACAGACCGCCGCGCACTCGCCGCAGTTTGAACAGCGATCGCCGTCAAATACGATTTTGGATTTATAGCCGCCAGCCTCGATAGACAGCGCCGTATCTCCCGCGATCTCGTTGCACGTCCTGACGCACCGCTCGCACATCACGCACAGCGAAGGATCGTAGGTTAATATACCCCAATCCTCGATTGCGCGCGGGAGCTCTTTGGCGCTAAATATCTGCTCGCTCAAACCAAACTCCAGCGCCTTATCCTGCAACTCGCAATCGCCCGATTTGTCGCATACGCCGCACTGAAGCGGGTGATTTACGCATATCATCTGCATAATCCGTTTGCGCGTCTCAAAGAGCGCGGCGCTGTTTGTCGTTACCCTTATGCCCTCTTTAACCGGCGTTTGACAGGAGGCGACCGCGCCGTTTGCGCCCTCGATCTCCACGACGCACAATCTGCACGAACCCGCCGCCGAAATCTTGCTTAAAAAACAGAGCGTAGGGATATACGCGCCGACGCTTCTTGCCGCCCGCAGGATCGTATCGCCCTCGCGCGCGCAAACTTGGCGATTGTCTATCGTTAAATTAACCATTCAACGCCGCCAAAGCGATATAGTAACAGCGCATACACCGATCGGCTTCCTTAAACGCCGCGTCGTTCGTTAAACCGAAATTAACCTCGTCGTGGTTTCTCTTTCTAACTTGCGTCTCAAGTTTTCGCGCGGTCTGCCGCGCAAAACCGCCAAGATAGCCCGTAGGCTTCTCCTCTTTGTTAAACACGCGAAAGCCGCGCAACAGATCCTCCATCGTCTCGTCGTCGCTTCGCCTGATTTCGCCCGTCTTTAGGTAGTTTAGCATTACGTTCGCCGCGCGGCGCGCCTGCCCTACGGCATTTACAATCGTCATAGGTCCGTATTCGCAATCGCCCGCCGAAAACACGCCGCGTCGGTTTGTGGCGAAGGTTTTGCCGTCCGTTTTAATCGTCCCCCAGCTTGTCAGATCGATATTCCACTCTTTGGGCAGAAGGCTTAGATCAGGGTCTTGACTAACCGCTGGGATCACATAGTCGCACTCAAGCTCGAAATCTTGACCCTCTAGCTTAACTAACTGCTGGCGTGAGCCGCCCGCGCCGCCTTCAATCGCCTCGTAACGGTTGCACGCAACCTTTTTGATCGCGCCGTTTTCATCGATAATCCTAGCGATCGCGGCGCGAAAAATAAACTCCACGCCCTCCTCTAGCGCCTCTTTATACTCCTCTTCGCTCGTGTTCCTAATAATCACTCGCTCGCTTCGGCGATAGAGCATGATAACGCGCTTCGCGCCCGCGCGCACGGCGCAACGCACCACGTCCATCGAGGTAAAGCCGCCGCCCGCGCATACGACCGTCTTTCCCGTTAAATCGACGGGCGATCCGATTCTGAATTTCTCCCATAGATTTATCCGATCGAGAAAGCTAATCGCGCCCCAATAGCCCTTTACGGATTCGTTTTCGTTTTCGCAACGCAACTTTTTAGAAACTCTAGCGCCAAAGCTAAGCAAAATAGCGTCGTAGTTTTTTTCTAACTCAATCAGTTTTTCAACGTCGATCGGAGAGTTAAGATGTATCTTGGCGCCGCAGGAGGTCGCAAAGCGAATATCGCTTAGATATTTGGCGCTTGGCATTCGATACTCCGGCACGCCCGTCATCACCTCGCCTCCAGCTACGGGCAACGCTTCAAAAATATCGCATTCCACGCCGTTTAATCCAAGATAGTAACCGGCGGTAAGCCCCGCGGGACCGGCTCCCACGATCGCTACCTTTTTGCCGATCGGCGCTCGTTTTATCGCTACGCGATCGGATAGAGCGCGCTTATCCTCGTAATCCGCGCCGATTCGTTTTAGCTCCATAATGCTTACGGACTCGTCAAAATGGCTTCGGCGGCAACTATCCTCGCACGGGTGCGGACAGACGCGAGCGCATACATGCGCAAGCGGCATCGCCTTGCGGGTCTCCTCTAAGCTCTTTAGCGGACGGCGATCTTTAAGCGCCTCGATATAGGCTGGAATATCCACCCGATCGGGACAGGCGTCCGAACAGGGCGCGGTAACTTTGGCTACGATAGGCAGGGCGCTATCATACTCCGCGCTTTTTTCGCGCAAAACAACGCGCTCGTTAAACGCTTGCGGAAAATACTCGATCAATTGCAAGATCGCCTTTGGCGTGGTGCGCCCTATCTCGCATTTAGAGCTAGATTGCATAACTAAGCAGGCGGTTCTAAGCCGCTCAATATCCTCGTTTTCGCCCTCGCCTCTTGCGATCTTATCTAGCAGATCGTAGAGTATCCGCCCGCCAGCTCGTCCGGGCATGCACCGCCCGCACGCCTGAGCGTAGTTCTGATACTGCAGAGCGTATTCGCAAGCAAGACGCGCCACGTCCACGCCCTTGTCGAAGATCGCCACGCCGTCCCAACCGATAAAGGCGCGCACGGCGCGATTGCCGTCGAAAACGTCCGGTAATTTTAACGCGCTTGAAACATACTCGTCGCTTGGCTTGCCGCGATTGTCGATTATCGCGCCGCGCCAAGAGCTAAACCACGGCTTAACCATATATCAAGCGTTTCTTTTTCTAATAGAGACCGTCCAATCGACCTCGTTATATTTAAGCGAGTTAAGCAATTCGCAATTTAGCTCTTTAACCGCGTCGGCGCTACTCTGAACAATAGAAAAATCTTTCGCCTCGAAAATAAAAAGCGCCGCCTCGTTTTGGGCTAACTCGTCCGCGATAATTGTTTTCATTCTACCGATTGCCTCTTGTTTTAATTCGCGTAAATCAAATCGTTTCATAATATAGTCCTATCTATCTATTTCGCCGAAAATAACGTTGGCGTTGCCGATAATAGTTACCGCGTCGGCGACTTGGTGTCCAATCAACAGGTCCTCTAACAGCCCGCAGTGAAAAAAACTAGGTCCTCTAACCTTAACGCGGCGCGGATACGGCTCGCCGTCGCTCACGATATAAAAGCCAAGCTCGCCCTTTGGCGATTCGGTGGCGACATAAACCTCGCCCTTTGGCGGACGCATGCCCTGCGTAATCAGCGCGAAGTGTTGCATAAGCGAGTAGTTTTGCGTCATAAGCTGTTCTTTGGGCGCGCTTATATATTCGGGCGCGTTTGCCATTAGTTCCGGCGGCGAGTCCTCGTATATTTTCAACGCCTGACGGATCAGTTTAATGGATTGCCACATCTCCTCGATATAGAGACGGTAGCGTCCGTAGCAGTCGCCTACGTCGGTTATAGGAACCTCGAAATCTACCTCTTTATATAGCTCGTAGGGGCGCTCCTTGCGAATATCCCACGCCACGCCGCTACCGCGCAGCATAACGCCGCTAAGCCCCCAGCTCATAGCCAGCTCTCTGCTTATCACGCCAATGTTCTCTAACCGCATGCGCCATATTCTGTTCTCTTTTAATAGCGCGTCGTAGATTTCGATCTGTTTGGGCATATGATCCAAAAACGCCTCGCACTGCTTGATCCATTCGGGCGTGAAATCCAGCGGAACGCCGCCGATTCTTATAGAGTTGTGCGTAAGCCGCGCGCCGCAATACTCCTCGAATAGATCGAGCGCGTATTCGCGTTCGCGAAACGGATAGAGCATCATGCTCATCGCGCCCACGTCCAGCGCGTGCGTGGAGAGAAACAGCAGATGGCTACAGATTCTGCTAAGTTCGAGAAGCGCCAATCTGATCGCTTGAGCGCGGCGCGGCGCCTCTATGCCGAGCAATGTTTCTACGGCGAGCGCGAAACCGTAGTTATTGGACGTGGAGTTAATATAATCGATGCGATCGGTGGTAGGCAGAAACTCGTTATAGATCATATTTTCCGCCATCTTCTCCACGCCGCGGTGCAGAAAGCCTATATTTGGGCGCGATTTTGTTATCAGCTCGCCGTCAAGCTCTAGGATTAGATTCATCTGACCGTGCGCCGAAGGGTGTTGCGGACCAAAGTTTAGGATCATCGTATTGTCGTCGCGCTCAAAGGCGATATTTTCATAAAAAGGCTGTAGGCGATTGGGTAGTTGCGTCGTCATTATTTCCTCTTATCTAACACTTTTTGCTTTTGCGGATCGAAGTCGTCGTATAAAACAATCGAGCGTTTTTCCACATATTTGATCGGCGTAATCTCGTCTTTGGGCGCTTCGCCTACTCCAACCTCGTAGCCAAGCCGCGCGAAGTTGCGCGTATCGTTCCGATCGACTCTCGCGGGATCGCGGTTTTCCTCGCCGATCTTCTCTCTAAACTCCTTGCCGTATATCTTATCGACCTCGTACCACCGCGCAAACTCGTCGCCTTGAAGCGGATAGGAGCGCAAAAGCGGGTGTCCGTTCCAATCGTCGGGCATAAGAATACGGCTTAAACGCGGGTGGTTGTTGAATATAACGCCAAACATATCGTAGCACTCGCGTTCCGACCAGTTAGCCGATCGCCACATGTCCGCGACGCTCTCGATCGCCTCTTTTTCCTTAATAACGACCTTGAGCCGCAAACGGCGGTTTTTTACCGCGCTTAACAGCTCGTAAAACACTTCTAGCTCGCCGCGCGTCGCTAGATAGTCTATCGCGCTTAGCTCCATCAACTGCTCGTAACCGAGCGATCGCAGCAAAGCCAGAGCCTCTTTGTTTTTAGGCGCGGGAACATAAACTATCGCCTCGTTGCGCATAAAAAAACTTTTAGTATCGCCGATCGCGCGCTCTAGCTTTTCTAGATCGTCCTTGACGATCTCGTCGGTTATCGGCTCTTGGGCTATCTCTTTAGGAACGTAGAATCGATCGGTATGGTAGGGCTTTTTCTGAACGTCGCCCTTTGGCGTATATGGTCTAAACATCACACAAACCTTTTGGCGCTAATTTTGCGGTTCATCGGCTCGCTTCTGATCTTGCGCTGAAGCATCATCGCCGCATAGATAAGCGTATCGGGGCGCGGGGCGCAACCGGGGAGATAAATATCCACGGGGATAATGCGATCCACCCCCTGCACCGTAGCGTAGGTGTTGAACAAGCCGCCCGTATTGGCGCAACTGCCCATCGAGATCACCCATTTTGGCTCCGCCATCTGATCGTATAATCGGCGCACAAACGGCGCGTGCTTTTTGCTCACCGTGCCGGCGATACACATCACTTCCGCTTGGCGCGGCGAGGCGCGAAAGATCGTGCCAAGCCTGTCGAAATCAAAACGACCGCCGCCCGAAGCCATCATCTCGATCGCGCAACAAGCCAAGCCGTAGGTCAAAAACCACAGCGAATTGCTCCGCCCCCAATTTACCAGCTTATCCACCGTCGTCAGCGCGATCGGCAATCCTCCGCTCGACAGATAATCTATTTGATGCTTTGCCAATTTAGCGCTCCTTTCTTCCACTCGTAAAGAAACCCTACCGCCAAAATCCCCAAAAATATCAGCATGCCGCCGAAAGCCAGCGCGCCGTTGCCGCTCGCTATTAGGCTCTTGTAAGCCGCAGCCCACGGCGCCATAAATATAATCTCCACGTCAAACAGAATAAACAGCAGCGCAAAGAGAAAAAACCGCGCGCTTATTCGGTTGGGCTGAAGCGAGGTTTCAGGTCCGCACTCGAACGGGGAGAGCTTCAGTTTCAGATCGTCTCTTGCCGATCTGGCGTTAAACAGCCAAGCCGAAAGCGCAACCGTCGCCGAAAACGCTCCAAACGTAAGGATAAATAGAAAAAAAACTCCGAAATACGATTCCAAGCCGTCGCTCCTTATTAAATCTTTTTGTATTTACTATACAAAAATAAGGTTTAATCCTATGAATTTGGTAACCCTTAATCTTGCATAATACTAAAAAAAACTATATAATCAATAAGAAATCTTTAATATTTGCTAGGGATCAGTCGCATGAAACGTCTTCTTATACTATCCTCCTCGGAGGTTCGTCGCCGCATTCTTGCCGAAAATCTAAACGCTCTACGCTACGCTACTACAACGGCGCAAACGATTGAAGAGGGAGAAGAAGCGCTCAACGCCGAACAGATTGACGTTGTCGTATCCGACTGGCGCATAGCGGAACCCGTAATCGATTCATTCGCGCTGTCGCTCAAGAAAAACGCCAAGCAGGTCTCTTTGGTAGTCGTCTCCGATAACCCAAGCAAGGACGAGTTGATAGACGCGCTAAACAGAGGCGCTGACGACTACTGCGAAACGCCGTTTTGGGGCGACAATCTCGATCAATCGCTATTTGATCTGTTGGAGGCTAGGATTGAAGCCAGACTGCGCTTTGGCGGTACGAACGTGATCGACGCGGGAGAGCTTATTATCGATCCCGACGAAGAGAAAATCTACTATCGGCAACGCGAGATCGAACTCAAAGGCAAACCTTTCGAGGTCTTAACCCATCTAGCTAGAAACCGCGATCAGATTATCAGCAAAGAGCAGTTGCTAGACGCGATATGGGAGGAACCGGAACTCGTCACGCCAAACGTGATCGAGGTGGCGATCAACCAAATTCGCCAAAAAATGGACAAGCCGCTCGGCATTAACACGATTGAAACGGTCAGACGGCGCGGCTATCGCTTCTGTTTCCCCAACTGTTCGGGGCAGACCATTACCGACAAATAACCGGCGACAAAGGACGGGCAAATCGCCCGCGTCGGCGCGACCTCCGCTTTTCTTGCCGTTTGAATAAACTCTAAAATACGCGGGCGGCATAGCTTAGCTTTCTCGTTGTGGTATAATCAAAGCGTTTTATTGAAAGGAGTTCTGATGAGACTTAACGCGCCTTCAAAGATTGTGTTTTTGATTTCGCTCGTCGTAGCGATCTTGGCGGTCGCCAACCAAGCGTTATCCGTTATCGGAGTATCGATTCATATTCCGATCTTCACGCCAAACGCTTTTTGGTTTCTTTCCGCCTCTTACGTCCTGCTTGTTTTGGGCGTAACGCTAAAAGGGCTTTAGCCCCTTCCCCGCGCCGACCGTTTATCGGTCGGCTTTTGCCCGCGAAAGCGCGCCGTTAGCTTGTAAGATTTGTTGTGGCGGCGCTACCAAATTTTGATTTAGGCTAAACGATGAAAACGATAACAAAAGCTCTGCTAGGTTTATTGCTAACGACAGGCTTTGTATTTGCGGCAGGCGACGCTTTTTATCGCGGTTTAACCGCGGTTGAACAAGGAAATTACCAAGAAGCGCTTCGGCAGTTCTCGATCGCTATCAAAGAAAATCCAAACGATGCGGAGGCTTACTACAATCGCGGATTTGCTTATGATAATCTACATGAATACGCTAAAGCGATCGCCGATTACAGCCAAGCGATCAAAATTAGCCCGGACTACGTTAACGCTTACTACAATCGCGGAGTTGTTTATGATAAATTGCGCGACTATGCCAAAGCGATCGCCGATTACAGCCAAGCGATCAAACTCAATTCAAATCATGTCAAAGCCTATAATAATCGCGGAAACGCTTATAGTAATCAAGGCGAATATGCCGAAGCGATAGCGGATTTTAACCAAGCGATCAAGATCAATTCAAATTATGCCGACGCTTACAATAATCGAGGAAGCGTTTATAGCAAATTAGGCGATTATTCAAAAGCGATCGCCGATTACAACCAAGCGATCAGAATCGACTCAAACTACGCGAAAGCCTATTATAATCGCGCAAACGCTTATATTTATCAAAGCGAATACGCTAAAGCGATCGCCGATTACAACCAAGCGATCAAAATAAATCCAAACTATGCCAACGCTTACAATAACCGCGGAAGCGCCTATGGCGCTCTAGGCGAATATGCCGAAGCGATAGCGGATTTTAACCAAGCGATCAAGAACAACCTAAACGACGCAGACGCTTACAATAATCGCGCTTTTGCTTATAAATTATTAAATAACCTTAAACATGCGACTAAAGACGCTAGAAAGGCGTGCGAGCTAGGTAATTGCGCCACATTACAATATTTAGAACAAGAAAACCTGATACGCGACTAACGTTTTACGCGAATTAGCCCCTATGGCTACTCCCGCGGCAAAGCGCGTCTATTCATAATACGGAACGCGAAAAAACAAAATACCGCCGCGCCCGATTGCCATTCATAGGCTTTGGCGTTTCCTTTTATCGTTTCCGTTATTACCGAGCGCTAACATATTGATGAAAGCGTAGCGCGAAGGAAGGCTATAGCGGGCGTAAAAAGCGACCTTAAAACTTGGCGTTTAATCCGTAAAACAGAGCCGCCAGATCGCGGTCGCCCAGATTAAACCCGTAATAGTTAGCGCGACTAAAACAATGGCGCTACCCGCGTCTTTGGCGGCTTTGGCGAGTTCGTGATATTCGCTTGTAACCAGATCGACTACTCGCTCGATCGCGCTGTTGATCAACTCGGCAAAGATCGGCAACAGAAGCGATATAAACAAAACGGCGCGATAAATAAACGCTATATCCCAGAATATCAGGATCGCGCTTCCCGCGATCAGCAATAAAATCTCCGCCTTCATCGGCTTTTCGTTTTTGGCGACTTCGATCAGCCCCTCGACGGAGTTTATCGTATTGCGCCACAGGCTAAAACCGCGCCTCTTTTCTCGCTTCATAGCGCCAATAATTTGATTCCGTCGTAGATATAGCTTAGCCCGATCGCGCCCAGCACAATCGACCCCGCAATCTCTATCCGCCGGTAGTAGGGTTTGATCTTGTCCAGCGCCGAGAACGCCCACGAGGCAAAAAAGGCGATCAATAAAAACGGCAAACCAAGCCCAAGAGAGAAAAGGCTCATCAGCGCCGTAGCCGCGCCGCGCGATCCCTCCTGAAAGCTCATCGTGATAATCGCGCCAAGAATAGGTCCCGCGCACGGAGTCCAACCCAGCGCGAAACTTACGCCAAGAATAAACGGCGATAAAAAGGCGATTTTAGCGGTGAAATTAGCCTGTTTATGGACGTTAAACAACGGGATATTGATAATATGCGCAAAATGCAGCCCAAACGCGACGATAATAGCGCCGCCAATCACGCGCGCCCACGGGTTTGCGATCAGGTTTCCAAGCGCCAGATCGCCAAAAACGCCGATGGCGATAAAGACGCACGAAAAGCCCAGCACAAATAAAAACGCCGTCGCTACAAGACGTATATGCTCGACGAAGTTCAGCGTCTCAAAATGTTGAATCTGTTTTAGCGAAAGTCCCGAAATATAGGATATATACGAGGGGACGATCGCCAAAACGCAGGGAGCTAAAAAACTCAAAATCCCCGCCGCGAAACTTATAATAAACGGCGCGGAGGAGAACAGCGAATATAGCTCCTCTTCCAACATAACCGCTACTCCAACCTGCTTCGCGCGGGATAGATAAAGACCGCCTCTCTAAACACGCTGATGTTTTGATCGTCTTGCGCGTAGGCGCGAATTTGCGCTTTTAGCTTCGTGTCTTCGGAGGGGTTATCGGCTAAAACCTCGTCGGCGTATAGCGTAACGATCTCTTTGCTTTTGCCTTCGCCGTTAATCTTAAACGGCTTTGTCGGCGAAAGTATTTTCAAACCGCTCGGCGATACTACCTCGAAATAGTATGTATGCGGTTTGTCGTCGGTATTGGCGAACAGAAAGATATAATCGGCGCTAACGCGCTTAACGTCGCCAACCGTCTCGATCTTATAAAGACGGCTCGATTTGGTAATATCCAACAGCATACTCTCTCTCTCGCCGCCGATTACGGCGATCGCCGTCAAAATAAGCGTAAGCAAGACGGCGTAAGCGATTGTTCTAAAACGCACGAAACGGGTTTTGCCCTCGCCCAAACTCGCGCGGGCGCTACTCCAATTCACGAGCGACATTTTGCCCAATTTGCCCATAACGTTTCTACATGCGTCGGCGCATTCGAGGCAGTTAATACACTCTAGCTGCAATCCTTTGCGAATATCGATATGCGTCGGACAGACTAGCGTACACGCCTCGCAACCGATACATTCGTCGTTTTCGCCAAGCGGTTTTTTGCCTAGCTTCGTATCGCCGTCGTAGATTTTGCCGCCGCGTTTTTCATCGTAGATCGTATAGACCGTGTCGCGATCATACATAGAGGATTGAACGCGCACATAAGGACAGATAACCGCGCAAAACTTTTCGCCCATAAAGGTTATGTCGAATATCAAAAACAGCGCGATAATCGCAATCATACCGATTAGCACGGGGTGTTCGGACGGATTTTGAATATAGACGAAAAAATCTTCGGGCGGCACAAAAAACCAGCTGAAATTGGAAGCGGCTAACAGCGCCAAAACAACCCAAATCAAAAACGCCGCGATCTTTTTTACGCGATTGATCGGTTTTGAATAGTCGATCGGCTTTTGCCTATTGGCTCGTCTGTGAAGCCCAAAGATCAGCCCCTCGATCAGATCGCGGTAGATAACGCGATAGATCGTCTGAGGACAGCCCCAGCCGCACCAGACGCGCCCGCCCACAGTCGTTACGGCGAATACGAACAAAAAGCCGAACATCAGCAGAAACGGCATCAAATAAAACTCTTGCGTGTCAAACGCCACGCCTAGCAGTTCTAAACGCTTATGATCAAACGATAGCAGGAAGATATGTCTTCCGTTGATCGTTATAAACGGGACGGCGATGGTAAGCGCCGTCGCAAAAGCCATTACGACATAGCGTAACTTGTGGTAAGAAGGTAAGTTCAAGGCTTGCTCCTTATTTAGATGATGGCAAACATTATAGCAAAGTTAAGCGCCCAGTATGTCGCCGACGCGATCAAATAGCTGCTCGTATGTGAAAACGTCTTTGAACTCCTTTATTCTGCCTCCGGAGGCGTTAGCGTGTCCGCCGCCGTTAAATAGCTTCGCCGCCATAGCGCTAACGTCGATCTTATCGTTGGCGCGCAGACTTATGGAACCGGAACGATTTACGTCAAGAAAGAAATGATAATCGGGGCGCTCGCTTAAAAAAGCGTTTCCTAGCGTCGAGATATTGCCCGCTTGATAGGTCAAAATCCCCTTATGCCCGTCGTAATTCACGCTCATTCGCTCGCGGTTTTTAACAAGCAGTTTTACGACAAACCGCGCCGCTAGATTATCGATCGTATCAATTTCGCCGCCGTCTCTTAGATAACGTTTTTTGATCGCCAATATATTGTCGTCTAGCTCGATATTTTTGTAACCCTCCAGATACGCGAACGCGTCGCTTAACGCGCTTAAACGATAGTCGCTATCCTCAAAGCCAAATAGTAGCGGGCTTATCTCCCGCGAATCGGATACTAAACGATTTAGCGTTTTGCCAAACTCGAAGCGATCGCGATCCTCTTGCAACCACAGATCGTAAGCATTCACGCAGGCTACGTATTCCGCCAGCGCCTCGTCGTTTGCCGCCTGAATGTTTTCGCCGCGCTCTACGCACCAATCATACACGATTTTGGTAGCGCAACGCGATACGTCGAGATAATACCAGTCGAACTCTTCCGCTAACGTTTCGCCGCTTTTATGATGATCTAGCAGTTGCAACTCGATCTTGTGTCCAGCGCGCGTTAATTGATCGCGGATTTTCTCCGTTAATTTGCAATCTTCTTTGGTTATGTTTAGATCGCTAATTAGGATTATTTTTTCGTCGCGCGCGGGCGTTTTTTCCGCGAGCGATCCGATTAACGCAAGTTTCGCTCCCACTTCGGCGCCGTAACCCGAATTAAAGCGTTTAGTCTCGCCAAAAAACCGCTTTGCGATTAGATGAGAGCTATATCCGTCCAGATCGTTGTGCGATAGATGATACACGACTCTTTTGGACGGCGCGTTTTTAACCGCGTCTAGCTCGTTTAATCGCTCGCGCAGATCGCTAAACGTCATCGAACGTTATACTCCCTTTGGAGTAGTTGCTTACCGTCGCTTCAAAAAAGTTGCTCTTCTGATCGTTAAACTGGCTGAACTTATCGACCCACTTAATCGGATGTTGCGCGTTATATAGCGGTTTTAACTGCACCGCTTTCAGGCGATTGTCCGTCAAATATTTAATATACTGATCGATGATTTGATCGGTAAAACCTAAAATGCTGTTAGCGGTAATATGCTGCCCCCATTCGATCTCTAACTTTGTCGCCTCGTCAAACATCTGATAGGCTTTATCCTCCAACTCTTTAGTAAAAAGATCGGGGCGCTCCTTGCGAAGGGAGTTAAGCATATTTTGAAACATAAGCAGATGACTGATCTCGTCGCGTTGAATAAATCTGATCATCTGCGCGCTGCCAAGCATTTTATTATCGCGCGCCAAAGCGTACATAGCGGTAAAACCGCTATAAAAATATACGCCTTCTAGTATCTGCACCGCATACATCGCCAACACCTTCATCTCGTCGGTCGGATTATTGACTAGCGAGTCGTAAACGGAGGCGATATAGCTATTTTTCTTGTATAAAAGCGCGTCTTTGCGCCACATATCGTAGATCTCTTCGGTGTTTTCGCTGATGCTCTCGACCATCACCGCGTAACTAGAGCTATGCAGCGCCTCCTCGAAGCTCTGCCGCGCCACCAACACGTTAATTTCAGGCGCGGTAATGAACGGGTTAATGTTGTCCTGAAGTTGGTTGGTCTGAATGCTGTCCATAAAAATTAGCTGGCTCAGCACCAGATCGTACATCCGCTTTTCTTCGGGGCGCAACGCCTTGTAATCTTTGGCGTCCTGCGTCATATCGACCTCTTTTGGAAACCACGTATTGGCGAGCATAAGGTCCCAAAGGTTGATCGCCCACTGATACTTGACTTTGGTAAGCTCGACAAGACCTGTCGGATTGCCGGATATGATCATTCGGTCGCTTACGCCTTCGTTGGAAGTCGGATTGTAGATTATCTTGCGCCCCATTTTAGCTCTCCCTCCAGACAGAAATAATGATATTATTTTATACTACCGCGCGTTAAAAGAAAGGAGAGCGTCTGTATTCTCGTTTTGCCAAGAGCTTCGTAATCGCCGTAGTCGTCTATTTACCGATTATAGCGGCGCTTTTGTTGTCGCTCAAATCATTGGAGCGCTATCGACAAAGCGAGAAACTAATCCCGATCGCAATCAGTTTTTTTGAAGAGCCTCTAGTAAGCGCGATCCCATCTATCGAGCCGCCCGCCGCAAGCGCGAACGCCGCTCCGATCGAGCAAATCGATTCCAAAGGCGCGTCGGAAACAATCGAAAGGCAAAACGAACAAAACGCGAGCGGCGCTTTAAGCGTCGCCGATCTTAACGCCATATTCGCGCCCTCCCCTATCGCTACCGACGGCGCGGCAGCGATCGAATCGCCCGAAAGAAACGAACCGCGAACCGCGATCGCGGCGGAGCTAGGCGATCTATACGGCGTTATGCTCTACGAGCTTACCCCGCAAGAGCGCGAGTTTTTAGAGCAAAACCTTAACCCGATTCAGACCATCACGCAACGCTATTTGTGGCAAAGGGGATACCCCGCCCTAGCCGTCTCGAAAGGTATGCAAGGCGAGGTTATTCTGGGCTTTACGCTTATGCAAAACGGCGATATAACGCCGATTGAGATTATTAAAAGTTCGGGTTGGAGTCTATTAGACGATCACGCCGTCGATACGATCCGCGTCGCCTATAAAGACTATCCGCGCCCAAGCGAACCAGTCCGCGTCAGAATGCGCGTTATCTATCGCCTTTAGCGCGGCGTTTAGTTAGCCGCCGCCCGCCTTTAATTCGCTCTAGCCCGCTTGTTTTTGCTATATTCGTCGCGTCGCGAACGGCTATTTTTTCGGCGGAGCGTTATCTCTGCCGCCGCCAGACGGATTGCCGGTTTTAGACGCCAATTCGGCGAACCGGACCGCCCGCCTTCCGCGTTGCCGCCGTTTTTTACGCCTTCGTCCTCCGTAGGCATACAAACTCCTTACTATAAAATTGCGCTATGTTACCGCGCCGCTTTGCTATGATATATATTCAATGATTTATAATAACTTTTATAACAAAACGTCGCGCGGCTTTCTAAGCAAAGCGGCGGGTTAGTCGCGAATTATTGAAAGCGCTAGTTTCAAATCTTCAAACGTCTCTTTTTTCGCGCTTTGGTTGGAGCGCAAAAATCCTAACGAATGGGTAGGAACGACCGTAGCGCGATCAAACGCGCACCGCCACAGCCGCCCGCGAGCGGCGGCGATCGCGTCGTTTGTGGCGCAAAGCATATTAAACGCCCGTTTGCCAAGCGCGACGACCGCGCTAGGTTTTAGCCGCTCTAGCTCGGCGGCTAAATACTCTTTGCACGCTATAAAAGCCGCGTCCGCGTTTTCGCCGAAGGAGTGGCATTTGATCGCCGCCGTTACGTAAACGTCGTCCAAGCTAAGCTCCATCGCGCGCTCGATCATATTTTTTAGCATTTCGCCCGACTCGCCGCAAAACCGCTCGCCGCTCTCGTCCTCCTTCGCGCTAGGCTCGTCCGTTACGAACATGATCGAGCTTTTCATCGCGCCCGTCCCGATAAACGAACGTTTACGGCGCTTGGATAACTCGCATAAATGGCAATTCGCGATCATCGCTTCTAGTCGCTTTGGATCGCTGGGCAACTCCTCGCTTGAAGCTATTGGATCGTTTTGAAAATAGTCGTCCCCAAGCCGCTGAAGTTGATACAACTCCAACAGGCGTTTAAGTAAAGCCAAACGTCTGCTCATCGCGGTATTTTACACGATAGCGTCTGCGCAAAGCGAGCAAACGCGCTTTCTCCAAAATCGGCGCTAGCTTAACGCCGTCGATTTAAGCGTTTATCGTAAAAATTTCGCGGCTAATCGCGCCGTCTAAACCGAACCCGCCGCCTCGGTTTTCTTGGACGACGCAAGCCTTAGCGCTTTGACGGGCTGTATTCGGCTAAACTTCCGTCGTCGCTTTAAATAAAGAGGTAATTTTGAATATATGTTCGGTTATAGATAAGTCGTCGATCAACGCGCTGGCGCTAGGCGGCTTCGACGGATTGCACCTTGGACACCGAGAGCTTATAAAAAGGCTCGGCGAAAACGGCGCGTTGCTCGCGATCGAGCATGATCGCGTCTGCTTAACGCCCGATTGCGTCAGGGAGCGCTTCTGTCCCGTCCCCGTAATTATCGTGCCGTTGGAGCGGATTATGGAGCTTACGCCCGTTCAATTTATCGCGGAGCTTAAAGAGGAGTTTGTTAATTTAAAACGGCTTGTGGTCGGCTACGATTTTCGTTTCGGCAAAGACCGCGCCGCGGGAAGCAAGGAGCTTCAAACCATATTTGACGGGGAAACAATCGTCGTGTCGGAAGTTTCGCTCGGCGGGACGGCGGTTCACGCGACGCGGATCAGATCGTTATTGCTAGACGGCAACGTATCGGGCGCGGCTCGGCTTTTGGCGCGTCCGCATATTATAGAGGGCAAAGTCGTGCGCGGGCAGGGATTGGGTTCAAAACGGCTCTATCCCACGATTAACCTATCGGTGGAGAAATTTTTAGCGCCGCAAGACGGCGTTTACGCCGCTTGCACGGAGATTGGAGCAAGGAGCTATCAGTCGGTTAGCTTTGTGGGCAGACGGCTTAGCGCCGACGGCGCGTTTTCGATCGAGACGCATATCATAGAAGAGGGCGCGCAAATACCGCCGATCGATCGCGTCGCGATTTGGTTTATCGACAGACTTCGCGGCAATCGCCGTTTTGAAGACCTAGACGCGCTTAAAGAGCAGATCGCCAAAGACGTCGCCACCGCCAAAACCATTTTAACCTACAAGGAAAACGAATGCGCGAATTTATAAAGCGCCTCGCGGCGGCGGACGAATTGCGCGTTATCGACGAGGAGGTTGACGTATATCTTGAAATGGCGCATATCGCATACGCCGAAGTTAAGAAAAAAGACGGCGGGCGGGCGCTACTGTTTACAAAGCCAAAAAGAGGCGGTTATATCTTTCAAACTCCCGTTTTGATGAATATTTACGGATCGCGCAAGCGCGTGGAGATGATTTTTGGCTGCGAAATAGAGCAAATCGCATCGCGGGTTCAAAAACTAGCCGCGCCCGATCATCCCGTTACCATGCGCGGCAAAATCGCCAAAGCGCTGGAGCTGTTCAAGTTGCGCAAATGCTTTCCAAAGCGCTTAAACGGGCGCGGGCAATCTCAGGCGCGAATCCTGCTCGACAAAGAGGCGAAGTTAAGCGCGCTTCCAATCCTGACGACATGGAAAGAGGACGGCGGCGCGTTTATTACTATGGGACAGGTATATACGCGATCGCTCGACGGCAAAGCGCGCAATTTGGGCATGTATCGCCTTCAGGTTTTCGACGATCATACGCTAGGGCTTCATTGGCAGATTCACAAAGACTCCAATATGTTTTTTCGAGAGTATGAAAAAGCCGGCGTTCCTATGCCCGTGTCTATCGCGATCGGCGGCGATCCGCTCTATACGTGGTGCGCCACCGCGCCGCTTCCGCGAGGTATTTTCGAGCTTATGCTTTACGGCTTTATCCGCGATAAACCGGCAAAACTCGTCAAATGCCTTACGAACGATCTGTTTGTCCCCGCCGACGCGGACTTTACCATCGAGGGCTTTATCGACGATCCCAGCCAAAGGCGCATCGAAGGACCGTTTGGCGATCATACGGGTTATTACACGTTGCCCGAAGCCTATCCGTTTATGCGCGTTTGTGCGATAACGAGCAAACGCGATCCGGTTTTCGCGGCGACCGTAGTGGGAAAGCCGCCTATCGAGGATAAGTATATGGGCTATCCTACGGAGCGAATCTTTTTGCCGCTATTTAGAACGAGCTGTCCCGAGCTGATCGACTACAGAATGCCTGAAAACGGCGTTTTTCACAATCTGATTATCGCCAAGCTGCGCGTATGTTACGACGCGCACGCGCTTCAAGCCGCGCACGCCTTTTGGGGCGCGGGGCAGATGAGCTTCGTTAAGCACGCGGTATTTGTAGGCGAGGACGCGCCCGATCTAAACGACTACGCGGCTTTGCTTAAATACTGTTTAGATCGCTTTTCCCCCGATCGTATGCTTATTTCAAGCGGCGTTTTGGACGCTTTGGATCACAGCTCGCCAAAACCGCTTGCGGGCGGCAAACTAGGGCTGGATTTTACGGGCGAAAAAGCGCAAAAGAAGATCGTTACGCTGGGCGATCTTGAATTGCTTGACAAAATCAAATCCGCGCTCCCCGAAGCGATCGCCTTAAAGCAATACGGGATAGACAGCGCAAATCCGATCGCGCTAATTCAAATTCGCAAGAGCCGTCCCGTCAAAACGTTTGCGGCGGCGCTCGAAAAGCTAAAAAGCCATATATCGATCGCGATAATTTTAGACGAGAAAAACAACGACGTAAACAACGCCTATATGTCTCTTTGGCGCGTTTGCAATAATATCGACGTAGCGCGCGATCTTATAGCCGCCGACGATTTTATTTTACTTGACGCGACGACGAAAGACGAGCGCGACGGCTTTTATCGCGAATGGCCAAAAGACGTCGATTGCGACCGCGCCGTTATTGAAAAACTGCGCGAAAAAGGGCTGTGGGAGTTTGACGAAACCTTTATAAAAAAGTGGCAGGCGCTATAAAATAAGCGCCTTTTTGACCTAATTTTTATGTATAGTCGCGTTTGAGCGCTTTGGAGGGCGCAATTTATGAGAGCGCATATTCTGCAACACATTTGGTTTGAGGACGGCGGCGCAATCAACGAGATATTGCTCGAACGCGGCTTTGAGATAGGGGTTACGCAATTTGATAAAGGCGACGCGCTCGCGCCGATCGAGGGGATCGATCTGCTTGTGATAATGGGCGGTTTTATGAGCGCGAACGACGAGGATAAATACGATTGGCTAAAGCCCGAAAAAGCCTTTATAAAACGAGCGATACAAAACGGCGTTAAAACGATTGGAATCTGTCTAGGAGCGCAACTAATTGCCTCGTCGCTTGGCGCTAAGGTGTATAAAAACGCCCAAAAAGAGATCGGATGGCATAAGATAACCGCCGTTAGCGGCTCGTTTTTGCCCGATCAAGCGCTTGTTTTTCATTGGCACGGCGAAACTTTCGATCTGCCAAACGGCGCAAAGCGTATCGCCTCTAGCGCGGCGTGCGCAAATCAGGCTTTTACGATTGGCAAGCATGTAGTCGCGCTTCAATTTCACCTTGAAACCACGCCAAAGAGCGCGAAACTGCTGGTGGAAAACTGCCGCGACGAACTAGTCGAAGCGCCCTATATTCAAAGCGAACGCGAAATCCTAAACGCCCCGACGGAAAACTATAAGGCGATTAGGCTTGCGGCTGAGGCGGCGCTGGACTATCTGCTCGGTTAACGCTTACCTAGCGAAAACGGGCGGTTAAAGCGGTTTTAGACAACCGCGCGTAAAACGCTACTTTTTTGCGATAAGGCTAGTCGCGAGATAAAGCGACGGCGATCAAGAAAAATAGATCAAACGCGACTTTTTTTGATGAGGCTAATTGCGGGCGGCAGCCGCGAAAGAACGCGCCGAGTTTCTTTTTGCAAGAACCCTCGCAACCAAAAAAAAGCGTCGCGTCCGTAGCCGCCGTTTATATGGCGTAGGCGCTTAGATCGCCCTTGCCGATCTTTTTCATCGCCGCGTCGATCTCCTGTTTTTTAGCGCCGAGCCGCCGCGAATAAACGAAGTTAGCGTAATACGCCTGCAAACTTATCGGCAAAAGTAAGTGTAATACTACCGAGCGCAATCGAATTATTAAGTATTTTTACAACAATTCAGCTATATGCGATAGCAAAGAGATAAAAGACGAGTATTTCCTTAAATGCTATTCGGAGGGCAATCAATCAAACGCGGGTATTTTCGCCGTAAAGCAATACGAGTAGAGGCGGCGTTTCGCTAACGGATATTAACGGGCGCTCCCGCCGCAAAAAGACGGCGCGTTTTCATTGCAACCGCGCCAAAAAGCGTTTATAAGCAAGCGGCGCTTGATCGCGATCTTGCTGCTTGCATCTATTTGTTTAACGCTTTTATCTCTTTATAGCGAAAACAATCGACGAGATGATCGTTTATTAACCCTGTCGCTTGCATATGAGAGTAAATAATCACGCTTCCTAGAAAACGAAATCCGCGCTTTTTCATATCTTTGGCTACGCGATCGGAAAGCTCCGATCTAGCGGGAATATCGGCGAGCGTTTTTACGTCGTTAGTTATGACTTTGCCGTCTGTGAATCCCCAAATATAGTTAGAGAAGCTACCGAACTCTTTTTGAACGGCTAAAAATGCGGCGGCGTTTGTAATCGACGCGGCGATTTTAAGACGATTGCGAACGATTTTGGCGTTTGCCATTAGCTCGGCGATCTTGTTTTCGTCGTATAGCGCGACCTTTTGCGGATCGAATCCGTCGTAAGCGGCGCGGTAATTTTCGCGTTTTCGCAAAATCGTCAGCCAACTTAACCCCGCTTGAGCGGATTCTAGGACTAAAAACTCAAACCGCTTGCGATCGTCGAATACGGGAACGCCCCACTCCTCGTCGTGATAGCGGGCGTAAAGCTCGTCTTGTCCATGCCAGCCGCACCGCGTCATTACGCGCCCATCGCCGCAAAAGCGGCTTTACACTCGGCGGGCGTGGCTACCTTGTAGCCCGCGCCAATAATCGTATCTCGCAGTTTCGCGCTGTCCATTCCTTCGGTGGTTAGATAATTGCCAACCACCATCGCGTCCGCGCCCGCTTCGATCGCCTCCATCAGGCGATCGCCAAAGGCTTGCTCCTTGCCGCCAGCGAGCATAATACGCGGTTGAGGTCCCAAGATTTCGCGCGCCTTGCGCACCCACTTTAGCGCCTCGTCGGTATCGATCACGGGTTGTTTGATCGGCAACGCCGGATTGGCGATGTAGAAGTTTATCGGCGAACTCATCGGCTTAAACGACGCGATTGTTTTCAGCAGATCGACGCGATCGTCGTCGCTTTCGCCCATGCCGTAAATGCCGCCTAGCACCAGTCCAAGCCCCGCGCTCGCGGCGGCTTCGTTGGTTTCGTATCTCTCGCGCCAACTATGCGTCGAGCATATATTTGGAAAAAACCTTTCGCTGGTTTCGAGGTTATGGTTGTAGAGATCGACGCCGCTTTGCCTTAGCTGCGTAAAGCGATCTTTCGTCCCCGTCCCGTTACAGGCGATAATTTTCAGATCGAGTTCAAGCGCTTTGACCGCCCGCGCCGCTCTTGAGACGTATTCAAGCGTTTCATCCGTAATAGCGCGTCCCGCCGTAACCAGACAAAAGCCCACCGCGCCCGCTTTTGCCGCCGATTTTGCCTCCTCGCATATACGCTCGATCGGCTTGGATTTGAAACGCTCTATTTTTGTCTGATACCGCGCCGACTGCGCGCAAAAACCGCAATCCTCGTTACAACTGCCGCTTGCTATATTGCTGATCGCGCATAAGAAAACCGAATCCATTTTATTATCCCCGTTATCAATTTTGACGATATTTTATCAAGATTGTTTATAGAGATAATAACTTTTGGCGGCGGCGCGAACGCGCTAATAAGATTCTTCAGGGTTTGGAAACGCGCCCGATCTCACGTCGGCGGCGAATTTGGCGATCGCCTCTCTCGCAAGCGTCGCGCCTTCTAAATAGCG
Organism: Helicobacteraceae bacterium; assembly: GCA_031258155.1. Lineage (NCBI taxonomy): Bacteria > Pseudomonadati > Campylobacterota > Epsilonproteobacteria > Campylobacterales > Helicobacteraceae > Helicobacteraceae bacterium. The sequence continues at coordinate 43,057 of JAIRNH010000001.1, forward strand.
TCTTACGAACTTAGGCTTGAACGCCTCGAAAAAGCCCAACAGATCAGACCAGACTAGCACTTGCCCGTCGCACTCTTTTCCCGCGCCTATACCGATAACGGGGATTTTCACGCTTCTAACAACATGGGCGGCGGCTAACGCTTTTACGCCCTCTAGCACGATTGCAAACGCGCCCGCGTTCTCTAACGCTTCGGCGTCCTCTATTAGCCTTTGAGTCGCCTCCGCGTCTTTGCCCCGCACTTTAAAGCCTCCGCTTTGACGCGCGAATTGCGGAGTTAAGCCGATATGCCCTATTACCGCGATCGCGTTGTCCGTCAGCCGTTTTACGACTTCGGCTTTCTCTACGCCTCCCTCGATCTTAACGGCGCTCGCATTTGTCTCCCTATAGACGCGGATCGCGTTTTCTAAAGCGGTTTTAGCGTTCGGGCAACTTCCAAAAGGCATGTCAAAAACGACGAACGAGTCAGCCGCGCCCCTACAAACAGCCTTTGTATGATAGATCATCTCCTCAAGCGTGATTGGGAGCGTGTCGCTATGTCCGCCAAAGCTCATAGCCAAACTATCGCCTACAAGCAAAATATCCGCTTCGGGCGCGATCAGCCTCGCGAACAACGCGTCATAGGCGGTAACCGCGACGAGTTTTCTAGCGTTCTTCGCCGCCTTTATCGTTTCAACGGTAGTTTTTGTCACCAAACGCCTCCGCTCTTTAAGTTTGGGGATTTAATTATGCTACAATAGAAGTTAAAACCAACTAAAAAGGAATCATATTGTGATTAGAAAAATCAATGTGAAGATACGACTTATCGTCTTGGCGTTGGTAAGTTTAACGACAATAATCGCCGTAGGAACGTTTGGAGGTCTTGGCGTTAAAACGATGGACGAGCAAGCCGAAAATATGTATAAGATGGCGGCTCTGCCCGCGACGGAGCTTGGCGCGATGAACGGCGCTTTGGGTAAAATAGTAGCGGATATGTTGCTTGCTTTTCAGCACGATCCGAGAAGCAGATTTTCGGTCGCGCATGCCGATCACCCCTTGTCGGTTCATCTTGATAGCGCCGAAGGTTGGCGCAAAAAGTTTGACAAAGGTTGGGAAGCGTATAAAAAAACAGAGCGTAACGACGAGGAAAAAAAGCTCTCTGAAACGATAGAGACGCACTACAACGCGTTTGTTAACGACGTATATACGCCTATCGTTAATCAACTAAAACGCGGCGACTTCGACGAGCAAGGCAACATTAAACTTATAGCGGGATTCAAAGCTCACGCGGAAAACGTCGAACACGCTGTGGCAAAACTGATCGCTATGCAAGAGGATATCGCCGAGGAGATGAACAAAGAGACGACTGTTACATACTCGGAAACAAGCGTTAAAATAATCGTAAGTATCTGTATCGGCTTAGCGTTGATGAGCGTCGTCGCATTCATAATCGCAGTCTCTATCACAGAACCGCTTAGCAGAATTCAAGCGATGACGGCGGAAATAGAGCGAACGGGAGATTTCACGAAGCGTATAAACATTAGAGCGCATGACGAAGTGGGTAAGACGGGCGATACTATCAACAATCTATTAAACTCGTTGCAAATGGCGTTTGTTTCGCTATTAAAGAACACGGAGCAGTTAGACAAAGCCAGCGCGGAACTCGCCGAGTTAAGCGCTAGAGTGGCGAAAGCGTCCGAAAAAACGAGCGATTCCAGCTCCGATATGGCGGCAAGCGTGGAAGAGATGACGGCAAGCATTACTCAAGTAGGCGAAAACTCCAAAGAAACAAGCAAAGCGGCGGAAGGCGTGATGGAGCTTTCGCAAAGCGGCGCGACAATCGTCAATAAAACGGTCGTCGAAATGCAAAATATGTCCAAAGCGGTGCAAAGCTCGTCCGAGACAATAGCGGAGCTTGGCAAACAAAGCGAGCAGATTTCAGGAATCGTTCAGACGATCAAAGACGTAGCCGATCAAACCAATCTACTCGCGTTGAACGCGGCGATCGAAGCGGCTAGAGCCGGCGAACAGGGACGCGGCTTTGCCGTCGTCGCGGACGAGATTAGAAAACTCGCCGAACGCACCACCGGCGCTACGACGGAGATCGCAGCTATGATCAGCGCTATTCAGGAAAGCTCGCATACGGCGGTTTCCTCGATGACGCACGCGGCGTCGATGGTAAGCGAAGGCGTTTCACTGGCGGAACAGGCGGGCGAGGCGATCAACAAGATCGCTCAAGGCGCTTCGCAAGCGCAAGCGCGAGTGGCGGATATTACGGCGGCTTTAGGAGAGCAATCTAGCGCTAGCCATCAGATAGCCGAACAGGTGGAAAAAGTCGCGCAGGCTACCGACGAGAACTCCGAAGCGGCAAAAAGCTCTTCGGCGGCGGCGGATAACATCGCTAAACTCGCCGTTACTATGCGCGAAACGATGTCGAAGTTTAAGGTGTAAGCCAAAAAGCTACTCGCGAAACAACGCGGCGCGCAACCGCCGCGTTTGCGGGCGTTGGCGTTGTTTGCGCAAGAGATTGATCTTTGTTTTGCGATCGGCGGCGAGAATTTTTAAATAAAACGGCGGCGGATCGCTTTGTTGGAACTTTCGCGCGGTAGCGGCGCGGCTAAGTTTTTGTAAAATACCGCACTTTACGCGAGGTTTGCGTTATGAAAAAATTGACGGGCTATCTGACTCCAAAACTGCCCGATTGCGCCTTTACGATCGATTTAGCTAACGCGATGTTTGACGCGGGAATGGACGCGCTAGAACTTGGCGTTCCTTTCAGCGATCCGGTAGCCGACGGCGCGACAATCGAAAAAGCCTCTCATCAAGCGCTAAAAAACGGTTTTGTCTTTAGCGATCTAGCGGCTATTAGCGCCGCGTTAAAGGGGCGCGATCTGATATGGATGGGTTACGCAAACCCGTTTTTTCGGCGAGGAATGGAAAAGACGGCGCGGGAGGCTAAAGCGCTTGGCGTTAGCGCGCTTATTATCCCCGATCTGCCCTACGAGGAGGCGCGAACATACCGCGCGATTTTTGAAACAAACAAAATCGATCTTATCGAATTTGTAGCGCCGACCACGCCCAAAGAGCGGGTCGCGGTAATTTTACAAAACGCGAAAAAATTTATCTATCTCGTAGCTTATACGGGCGTAACGGGCGCGGCACAAAACGAGGATTTGCAAGAGACTCTAGCGGCTATCAAAGCCGTCTCTCAAACGCCGGTTTTCGTAGGTTTTGGCGTTAATCGCGACACGGCGAAAGCGCGCGTCAAAGGCGCGAACGGCGTGATTGCCGGTAGCTGTTTTATTAAAATCTTGCTTGATGAAACGCTATCAAAAAGCGAAAAGATCAAGCGCGCGCGCGATGAAACTACGGCGATCAAAGAGGCGATCAATTAGCCCGCCGCATATCTCTCTCTTTTGCATTCTCGTCGTTGAAAAGTTATGGAAACAACGCGCTAAAAGACGCTAAGGCAAATAGTCGATTTGTTAGATTAAGAGAGCGCTTTTAACGACGCTTCTAAAACTATGCGAGGCGGCGTAGAAAAGTTCTTTTTAAACAAGCGTAAAGATCTCGTTTTACGACAAGCGAAACAAAAGGCTACGGACAATCTATAGGTTTAAAAATAGATCGCTTGCGAGAAACAGGCAAAGATAAAAAATAGTTTAGCGTAAAAACGACAACCCGCAGACTGCCTAGGTTTGTGGGCTTTTAATTTTTCTTTTTAGTTTCTATGTAGTGAATATGTAGCGGGCTGTGCCGCCCCTAGAACTACAAAATCCCTCTCTTTTTACCAATTATACTTTTTGAGAAAATATACTATTCTTAATAAAAAAGAGTAGCAATATTAAGAGGCGTTTCAATACAGAAAAGAATTTAACAGCAAAAGAGCAAGTCGGTATGGAAATAAAGGAAACTGAAGCCAAAGTCGCTGACCTGTAATTAAACACCTTTGAAAAGTAGGGTGAAATCAATAAAAAAGCCGCCGCTCTCATCTTCGACCGCAAATGTGCCCTCAAGCGCTCCGCCGAAGTAGAGGGAAATCATGCTTTGTTCATGGGAAGTGGTTTAGAATGCAATGCTTTGCGTATTGTTAATGGTATTTAATGTTATGGTGTTATCCACTGCAATACATAATAAAGATCTTGCACGAGTGGTTGCGACATAGAGCTGTTTCTTAAACTTTTTCTTATTTTTAGAAAGACTATCGGTTAGACAGCAGGAAACATCTTTTTTTGTTTTATATGTTGTTTCCAATACCAATTGAAGATTTTTTCTGTAAACGCAAAGTATCGTTTTCATAAGATATTTCGTGTTTTTTGATTATAAAACCTAGGATTTGATAAAATGCTTTGTTCATATTCAGTTTAGGATTAGCTCGTAAAGTATGCACTAATTCTATCAAAGCGTCTGATTTCTCTGATTTGCGCGTCTTTTTATAATTTTCAATATAACTTCCAATATGATTTTGCGGATTATCACTTTGACCAACAAACCCAACAATTTTTACAATGGGATTATCTTCTCGTTCAAAATGGGTGTCTACCAAACCTAAAAAGTGTAAGATAATTTGTGATTTTGTTGTTTCTGAATAAGTTATAATCTGGAGTGGTGATTTCGGATTAGACGACAAAGCCGTCATGCTTATCGTTGAAAGTTTGAATTGATTTATTAAACCAAGGTGTTGCGCTGGGAATCTTTTGCTGTCGCCTATATTTATTGATGATCGTCTATTTGCATCATTTCCAAAGGTATTTTGGCCGTTCGCGTTATGAAAGTCATAAATCGCTTGATATGAATCACTGAAACGCTGATAAATGCAAGATATATCATTGAAAAGGCGCTCTATCAGGACATCCTGTGTGTTATTATCTTGAGCCTCGTCAATGAACACTAATGGAAAACGCCCCCGCACATTTCGGACATAATCGGGATACATTTCAATAGCGTGATTTGCGCAAGCATACATGTCGTCATAAAAGAAATATCCGTTTCCCAACGAAGTTTTCTTTTTATTGTACAAGTCTTGATATGTTGCGGTCGTATTGCCAAGTTTGTTTGGCATTCTAAATGTGAGTGGAATAAGCGAAGTTAGTGTTAAATCGAACGCTTTATATTGGTTTGAAAGCCAAGTTTTTGTGCCGGGCATTAAAGAGTATTCTATTTTTTCTTTCGCCAGTTCTGTATCTACAATTCGCATTTTATATCCAAGATGACGAAGCGCTGGATACGCTAGATATTTATCAACAAATTCTTGGATTGCTCCTATAAAATGAGGGTATTTTAGCAACTCCTTGCCTAATCCACTCTCTGCAATTTTCTTTTTTATTTCGTCTTTTGCAACATTTGTATGCGATAAGACACAGATACCACAAGCGGACTTTCTCGCACTTTCGGCGTATATGGATGCCCGTTTTCGCGGGTATGACAAGCAACGCGATCATTAAAGAGCGCGACAAAACTGCCAAATGGCAAGGCAACCGCCGACAGCGCTTCAATGCGCGTTATACCGCGCCACCTTAGCTCTTTACGGCAAAGGCGCTTATTTATGTAAATACGATCGTAAAACTCCCCCTCCCTCCCCCGGCCTACCGCGCAAAGGGCAAAACGACGCGACGCTTACTCGTCCAAATACGGCTTTAATACTTTTTCAACCAAAAAACGCCCGCCTGCATTGATGGATAAGTGATTGTCATCGCGATAAAGAGGTAATCCATCGTCGCTAAGAATTAAGCATCT
>JAIRNH010000002.1 GCA_031258155.1 Helicobacteraceae bacterium
GCCGAAGGCGTGCGCCTATTAGCGATTAACGGCGTGGAGCCTACGATCGAGAATATACAAAACGGATCGTATCCGCTAATCGAAGAGTTTTATATCGTCGGCAAAAAGAACGATATAAGCCAAAACGCGCAAAAACTGATCGATTGGTTTTTAAGCGATCAAGGGCAAGCGCTAATCAAAGACGAGGGCTATACGCCAATTAGATAATATAGATCGTAGCAAGCCGATTTATCGGTTGTATATGTTAAGCGCCGTTTAGTTTGTTGCGCGGCAAACGGATTATCAAACGCGCGCGCGAGCTTGCCAAAGGGCGCGCAGGTTTATATAAAGAGCGAGAGAGCGGCTAAAAAGCGCGAAAACATTCGCGCAAATTCGCCGAATAAAACTTGTTATACGCCCGTCGCGCCCAAAAACGCCGTCGCAAATTTGGCAAACGCTAAGCTCTATTTATTAGAATACGGTTTATGAAAAAAGAAGACGATCGTTTCAAAATTGCGATTATCGGAGCCGGCAAAGTGGGCATGACCGCCGCTTACGCCCTGTTGCTTGGCGGCGGTTTTCACGAGATCGCGCTTTACGGACGCGACAAGCGCAAACTGCTAGGCGAAAAACTCGATCTCGAACACGCTACGGCGCTTTCGCATAAAACCGCGATCTCTATCGCCGACGATCCCGCCGAACTTACCAATACGGATATTTTTATATTTTGCGCGGGCGCGGCGCAAGCGATCGGCGAAACGCGTTTGCAGCTTGCCGCGAAAAATCTTAAAATCGTGGACGATCTAACGCCTAAACTGCTAAACGCCTCGCCCGAAGCGATTTTGCTGATGGTTACAAACCCCGTCGATCTGCTTACTTTGCGCGCGAGAGAGATTAACCATTCGCGCGAAGGGCGGATTTTTGGTAGCGGAACGCTACTCGATACGGCGCGGTTTCGCTTTCATTTGAGCGAATTTTTGCCCGTGCATCCGCGATCGATTCACGCCTATGTGCTTGGCGAACACGGCGATCACAGCTTTCCCGTCATTTCAAGCGCGAATATCGGCGGACAGCCGCTGACGAGTTTTAGCGAGTTTTCGCGCGAAAAGGCGCTAGAAGCGTATTATAAGGCGCGAGACGCGGCGAGCGCGATTATCGAAAGCAAAGGCGCGACCTATTACGGAATCGGCGCGAGCATAGCGAAAATCGCCCGATCGATTATCGCGAACGGGCAGTCCGTCTTAACGCTAAGCGCCGTTATAGACGGCTATTACGGGCAGAGCGGCATGGCGCTCTCCGTGCCGTGCGTGCTGGGCAGAAACGGGATCGAAAGGATCATTAAGGTTTCGCTTGACGAGGGCGAACAAGCGGGTCTAAAAAACTGCGTAACGGCGCTAAAAGAGGCGTATTTCTCAAGCAAGCCCCAATAATGCGAAACGGCGTCGGCGAAAACCTTTCGGGTAAATTTAGAAAAACAGGGAGTTAAGCGCGCCGTAAGCCTTCATAAACTCGTTTTTAAACACAAGCGCGAACGAGCCGCACGTCATAACCAAAACGATTAGCGCCAGCAGTATCCGCGCGGGCATTCCAACCACCAGCAGGTTAAAGCTCGGCACCGTTTTCATAATCATTCCGAAAGCTATGTCCGAAAGCAGCGAAAGAGCCAAAATTGGAAAAGCGATCGTCGTTCCCAGCACAAAAAGCCAGCCCAACCCTTTGATCGCGTAGTAAAGATAGTCGTAGCCGAAAACAAACCCGCCAAGCGGCGCGGCAAAAAGCGATTTAGCTAGAAAAAATAAGATCAGATGATGCCCGTCGAACGCCAAAAATAGCAGAATCGCCGTTAAATATAAAAATTGCGCGATCACCGTGCTAGTAGCTTCGCTCTGCGGGTCAATCGCGCTCGCCATTGAAAAGCTCATCGCAAAGCTGATCTGCTCCCCCGCGTATTGCACGGCGCTAAATATAAGATTCAACGTAAAACCGGCGGCAAAGCCAAAAGCGATCTCGCCGATAACCGCCAACAATACGCTCGCGCCGCTTAGCTCGAAATTAAGCGCGGGTAAAAGCGGATAAAAAGAAACGGCGATCAAAAAGGCTATCGCGGCTTTGACGGTAGGATAGATCGACGCGGACGAAAAAAACGGAAAAAAGATAAAAATCGCGCCTATTCTTATAAACAGCAGAACGAAATTGACCACCCTCTCTTCGGTAAAGAAAAAGGCGAAATCGGTCATTGCTCTATCAACGCCCCGTTTTCAAGGCGATAGCGACGATCGGCTTTTTTCGCCAGCGCCTCGTCGTGAGTGACGATGAAAAACGCGCACTGGTTATCGCGCGCGTAGTCGAACAGAATATCCGCCGCTTCGCTCGCCGTTTTGCGATCAAGATTACCCGTCGGCTCGTCGGCAAACAGCAGTTTAGGCTTTTTGGTAAGCACGCGGGCAATTGAAAGACGCTGTTGCTGACCGCCCGATAAACTAGCGGAATCTTGATCTAAAATATGCGATATGCCCAAGCTGTCCAACAGCGTCAAATCGATCTGCGTTTCGCGAAGCAAAGCCGCCACTTGTAGATTTTCTCGCGCCGAAAAACCTCTGAACAGATAGTGTTGCTGAAAAATTAAGCCGATCGTTTCGCGCCGCAATTTGGCAAGCTCGGCGGGTTTAAGCGCGTAAATGTCTCTGCCAAAAGCCTCCGCCCTGCCCGATAGCGGCTTCAGAAACGACGATAGAATATGTAAAAGCGTGCTTTTTCCGCTCCCGCTTACGCCAAGCACGGCAAGGCTTTCGCCGCCTTTAATCTCTAGACAAACCTCTCTGAACAGCGGGTATTCAAACGAGTGCGCGATATTTTCGGCTTTAAGTAGAGTCGTTGATTTGTTCATAACGACGGCATTGTATAGCATTATTATTTATTGCGCGAAAAAAGGCTCGTCTATTTTTCACGCAATATTCACAGAGTTTATTTGATAATCTTAACTAAGCGTATAAGGATATATACAATGGTTAGATTTTTGCGAATCTTGCTGCTGATAGCGCCGATCGCGTATATGTTTGCCGACGACGCGGCGCCCGTTGTAACGGCGGTCGTAAAAAACGGCAGCATTCAACCGCATGAAACGTTTGTCGGTAGTTTGCGTTACGCCGTTTTAGCTAAACTGTCCGCTCAAAGCGCGGCGGTGTTGGAAACAATCTCGGTAAACGCGGGCGATAGAGTTAAAGCGGGGCAAATTCTGGCTACGCAAGACAGCGCGATCCTTTCGGCTAACATCGCCGCTAAAGCCGCCGAATTGAAAAAATCAAAAGCGAGCGACGAGCAGGCGCGCAAAGACGCGGAACGCTACAAAGTCCTGCTCGCGCAAAACAGCGTCAGCGAACAAACTTACGAACAGTCAAGATTAAAAGCGATCGAACTAACCGCGCAAAGCGAAACGTTAGCGGCGCAATTAAAAGCGCTAGAGATCGAAAAGCAAAAGCGTTATATACGCGCCCCGTTTGACGGCGTCGTGGCGGAAAAGCACGTGAGCGAAGGCGACTATTTAAGCGCCGGCGCGCCCATAGTCAGCCTCGCCAAAACGGATAGCATAGAGCTTGCCGTCTATCTGCCCGCCGCCACGATCAACCGAATTGAAACGGGGACTAAGGTCGGCGTAAACGTTTTGGGCGAAGATTACGCCGCTACGATCGCCGGCATATCGCCGCGAGGCGACGCAAGCTCGCGCCTATTTTTAACCCGCGTCGTTTTCGACAAGCCGAGCGCAAAGCTGCTAGAGGGCATGGAAGCGACGTTGAAAATCGCTTCGCAAACGCGCGAGAACGCTCTGCTAATCGACCGAGACGCGGTAGTTAATCGTTTTGGCGGCGACGTGGTTTTTTACGTAGAAAACGGCGTGGCGCAGAGCGCGAACGTCGAGATTTTAGGCTACGACGGACAGAACGCGGCGTTAAAATCGACGACGCTTAAAGAGGGAATGCGGGCTATTGTTAAAGGCGCCGAGCGTATAGCGCCTAATCAGTCGGTAAAACCGCTGTAAATGAACGTCGTTAAGTTCGCGATCTCAAAACCTGTCGCGATCGCCGTAGGCTTGATTTTGATCGCGCTGTTTGGCGTGATCGCCGTAACGCGCCTGCCCTATCAGCTTACTCCCGACGTAAGCCGCCCTGAAATATCGGTGATAACCCGCTGGAGCGGCGCGACGCCTTATGAAATCGAAAGCGAAGTAGTCGAGCCGCAAGAAAAAGTCCTAAAAAATATCGAAAATCTGGAGGAATACGAAAGCTCCTCTAGCACGGGAGCGGGGCGCATTACGCTACGCTTTAAGCTGGGATCAGACCTGCAAAAAGCGCTGTTAGACGCTTCAAACAAGCTAAGCGAGGTCAGAAGCTACCCCGACAACGTGGATAAACCCGTGCTTCGCGCCACGGGCGAAACCGCGCCGGTTTCCGTCTGGATGATGTTGCAGACGTTAGAGGGCAACAATCGCGAAATAGCGACCTATCAAACCTTTTTAGACGAGGAGATCACGGAGTATTTCGAGCGAATCGAGGGGGTCGGCGAGCTATCTATCAGAGGCGGAATCAGCGACGAAATCCACATCATAATCGATCCCATACGCCTCGCGGCAATGGGACTTACGATCGATAACGTTATAAACGCGATCGGCGGCGAAAATCTAGACATATCCGCCGGAACGCTAGAGCTTGGCAGGCGCGCTTACCGCGTTCGCACCGCCGCGAAATACCAAACGCCCGAAAGCGTGGGCGAAACTATTTTGCTATCGGACGGACTTAAGCGCGTTATGCTTAAAGACGTGGCGGCGATAGAGCTTGGAAGCGCGAAAAAAACGGGGATCGGGCTGTTTATGGGCAAACCCGGAATCTCGATCGGCGTTCGACCCGAAGCGGGCGCGAACGTGGTTGAAATGACGGATCGCATCGAAGCGACGGCAAAGCGGCTCAATGAAACTATTCTGAAAGATCGCGGCTTAGAGATCGTATGGAACTACGATCAGCGCCCCTATATTCTAGGCGCAATCGATCTTGTGAAGCAAAATATCGCCTTTGGCGGGATTTTGGCGGTGCTTGTTCTATTTGTGTTTTTGCGCTCTTTTACGCCGACTATGGTCGTAGCCGTCGCCATACCTTTAAGCGTAATCGGAACGTTTATCGTGTTGAACGCTATGGGGCGATCGCTGAACATTATCTCCCTAGCGGGCATTAGCTTCGCGGTGGGAATGCTTGTGGATAGCGCGATCGTGGTGCTTGAAAATATCGATCGCCACAAGCTGATGGGAAAGCCGTTTCATGTCGCCGCTTACGACGGCGCGGTAGAGGTGTGGGGGGCGCTGGTTATATCGGCTTTGACCACAATCGCCGTTTTCGCGCCGATCATCTTTTTGGAAGACGAGGCGGGACAGCTATTTAAGGATATAGCCATCGCCGTAACCGCCGCGATCTCCTTTTCGCTTTTTATCTCCGTTTTGGCGATTCCGATGCTCTGGCGGCAGATGATGCTTTTTACCAAACGGCGGGAAACCTCGTTGATCGCGGAGAAAATCGGCGCTTTTGGCGCGGCGCTACGAAATCTATTTATGAATCTAGTCGATTTGGCGTTAGTTAGCCACGCGACGCGAGCGCTAACAATCGGCTCGTTAGTCGCGCTCTCAATCGGTTTCGTATGGCTTGCCTTCCCTAAACTCGAATATCTGCCGGAAGGCAACCGCAACCTCGTTCAAAATATGTTTGTCTTGCCGCCCGGGCTCTCCTACGAAGAGGTTAAAGCAATAGGATATTCAATTTTTGACCAGATACAGCCCTATATAGACGAGGAAAAAGACGGCTACCCGCAGATAGCTAGAGCTTTTTTCAACGCGGGCGGATCGTGGATGTTTATGGGCGTAAGCGCCGTAAACGAGGATCGCGCCGGCGAGCTAATCCCTCTGCTTAGCCCGATCGTAAATAGTTTTCCGGGCGTAAGGGCGATCACAAAACAAGCAGGCGTTTTTGAACGCGGAATGGGAACAAGCCGATCCGTCAACGTTGACGTTACCGCCGAGGCGATGGATGAGATCGCCGATTACGCCGATCGGCTAATGAAAGCCGTAGGCGACGGCATACAAGGATCGCAGGTGCGCCCCGTGCCGTCGATCGAGCTTATATATCCCGAAGTTACGATCACCCCAAGAAGCGATCGACTTAAAGCGCTTGGAATGGACGCTAGATCGCTAGGAATCGCGGCGGACGTATTGCTTGACGGACGCAAAGTGAGCGAATATCAAGGCGCGAGGCTTAAAAAAATCGACCTGATCTTGCAAACGCCGGCAAGCGCGGTAGCCTCGCCCGAAGATTTAGGCAAATCGCTGATTGCGACTCCAAAAGGTCAAATCGTGCCGCTTGGAGAGTTAGGCGATATTAAACTAGGACAAGGCGCCACGGAGATTAGACGCTTTCAGGGCAGGCGCACTATCACCCTTCAGGTTTCGCCGCCGCGCGACGTAACCATTCAAGAGGCGATGGAGAGGATCGACGAGATCGCCCCCGAAGTTCTAGCGGATAGCAAAACCGCCGAAATTAGGCTAAGCGGCACGGCGGATAAATTAACGCAGACGGTTGACGCGCTTAAATGGAATTTTATCCTGGCGATCGTCATAACCTATCTGCTGATGAGCGCGCTTTTTGGCAATTTTCTTTATCCGTTTATTATTCTTTTTACGGTGCCGTTAGCGACGGCGGGCGGTTTTCTAGGATTGAGCATGACAAATTGGTTTTTAACGCCGCAACCTCTGGACATTCTTACGATGCTAGGCTTTATCATTCTGGTCGGCGTGGTGGTAAATAGCGCGATTTTAATCGTTCATCAAAGTTTGAACTTCGTAAGAAACGACGGAATGGAACATATCGCGGCGATCAAAGAGGCTGTCCGCATTAGATTGCGCCCGATCTATATGAGCGCGCTGACCTCCGTGTTCGGAATGCTTCCGCTGGTGTTAGCGCCCGGACCCGGCAGCGAAATGTATCGCGGGCTTGGCAGCGTAATTACCGGCGGTCTTATGGTCTCCACTATATTTACGGTTTTCATCATACCCGCTCTCCTTAGTTACGCGATCAAATGGGAAAATATGCGAAAGGGCGAATATTGAGAGCCGAGCGCTTAACGTATAAAGCTAGAACTAATTTAGGAAGTTTTTACACGCCTAAACGCGTCGTTGATAAATCGCGTAAAGAGATAGAGGCGCGCCTATGAAAACCGTTTTAGCGGCGTTATTTCTCGCCGCGACGTTAAACGCGCTAACGCTTGATCAGGCGATTGACTTGGCGCTGAAAAATCACGCCAAAATCGCGGAGGCGCGAGCGGCGTATTACGCGGCAAACGAGCGAGAAAACGGAGCGATCGCAAACTTTCTGCCCACGATCGGCGCTTCGCAAACGCGCTACGATCGGGAGACTACGACGGCAAGCTCGCGGCAAACGACGCGATTTTACGCGAATCTAAACCTCTTTGCGGGACTTGGCGATTACGCGAACGCTAGAGCCGCCAACTGGACGAAAAACGCCAAACGATACGAGTTTGACGCTACGCGAGCCGATATTATTTTGGAGACGAAATACGCCTTTTACGGCTACCTGAAAGCCAAAGACACGCTTGCGGCGGCGCAAGAAAATATGAGAGCCACGCAAAAACAGGCGAAAGACGCGCGGGCGTTTTTCGATCAAGGGTTAATTGGCAGTTACGAAAGACACGCGATTGCCATCGAGGCGCTACAAAGCGAGCAAACTACGCTTAACGCGCTCAGCGCTCTGGAGGTGGCTAAATTAACGCTTCAGCGCGTAATAGCGCAACCGCTTTCAGACGAACCGATCGCGCCCGCGCCGCCAAAAACGACTCTTTTTGATCGAAAAAGGCTAAACAATTTGACGCTAAAAAATCGCAGCGAGATCAAAAGCCTATTGGCGCAGATAAACGCGCAAAAAGAGCAAAAAACCAAAGCGTTAAGCCCCGCCCTACCCTCCGCCGACTTGCAGGTCGCCAAAGAAAAATACGAATACGAAAGCGGATTTAGCGGAATCGACGAGCAAACGACGACGACGCTTACGCTTACTTGGCAACTACCGGGCGTGGTAAAGCCCTATTTTGATCGCGAAGCGGCGCTTTACGATCAGCGCGCGCTTGAAAGCCGTCTAGCCGATCTAAAACGAACGCTGGAATTGCAGCTCGCCTCCGTTAGCGAACGGCTCCTATTAGCGGAAAAAGCGTTTGAGGTCGCCAAAGAGAGCCTAAAATTAGCGGAGGAGAATTTGCGAATCGCGCAAAACCGCTTTAACGAGCAGATCGCAAGCGCCAGCGAGCTGATCGACGCGGACGCGGCGCTGTGGAAAGCCAAAGAACAATACACGCTCTATTATTACGATAAACTCTTGGCGTTAGCCGATCTTGAGCGGGTTACCGAATCCGATCTGACCAAGCCGTAACCGCTTAAATTGCGCGCTTTGTGGTTTTCTAAGCGTCGATTGCGGCTATAGTTTCTCTAGCGCTCGTCGGCGCTTCGTTATATTAAATTAATATAAATATTTTTAATTATATATTTTTACAAAGTTTAGCGATTTTTGCGATTTTACGAAAACAGAGGCTTCGTTGGGCGTTATTTCCCGTTTTTACGCCTACAAAGTTTATTTTAAGTTTGGAGCGCTATAATTTTGCGCTTTAACTGATTTACGAACCGATCGTGTCGTAGTCTGCGTTGATGGCGCCGCTTATGTTTCAAACGGCGCTATATCGTTACCTGTTACAATAAGACCCGATTTTCAGGGGATTGAGACAATCGTCTTCCGAGCTTCATAGGCTGCTCCGAGCAGGTTACAATAAGACCCGATTTTCAGGGGATTGAGACAAACGTCGCCGCAAGAGAGGGCGTCGGCATTGTTACAATAAGACCCGATTTTCAGGGGATTGAGACCCAACAGCCCACTTCCCAAGCAGCGGGAGGTGTTACAATAAGACCCGATTTTCAGGGGATTGAGACATGCCGTCTCGAAGGCACTTTTGATTACCTTGCGGTTACAATAAGACCCGATTTTCAGGGGATTGAGACTGTTTTGAGAGGGGTCTATCTCCTCCTCGTTCAGGTTACAATAAGACCCGATTTTCAGGGGATTGAGACGTAGTCTTTCCGTATCGGTCGAGCTTGAATTTCTCGTTACAATAAGACCCGATTTTCAGGGGATTGAGACACCTTACGAGACTCCCATGCCGTCCCTAACAGGAGTTACAATAAGACCCGATTTTCAGGGGATTGAGACCATTTTGCCCAACCAAGGCAGGTCATTATAGAGTTACAATAAGACCCGATTTTCAGGGGATTGAGACGGGCATGACCGCCGCTTACGCCCTGTTGCTTGGGTTACAATAAGACCCGATTTTCAGGGGATTGAGACAGCTCAAGCAAGCTCAGCTCAAACGCGGACTTGATGTTACAATAAGACCCGATTTTCAGGGGATTGAGACCTCAAGCAAGCTCAGTTCGAAAGCCGACTTGATGTTACAATAAGACCCGATTTTCAGGGGATTGAGACTTAATTGGTTTTTGGTTCTTTCGCGCAAAAGCGGTTACAATAAGACCCGATTTTCAGGGAATTAAGACGCTTGCGAAGCCGCAGAACCTATCGAGCTGCCTAAACCTTTCATCTTAAACGAAGTATCAACTGAACAATTGATCAATCAAAATACTGAACGGATAGAAGGAGAAATTTATAGACGATAAGCGGTTATGATTAGGCTTAATAGCCCTCTTTGCTATATTTCGGGCTGGAATCGGATTTGTAGCGGCTATTTAGATATTTGGCGCTTTTGCCCTATTTATTCTGGCGTTTGTATTTGACGCTTTGACTATCCAAACGCCCCGTAGCCCCGCTCAACGTTTTGGGGCTTTCTATCCTTGCCAGATCGCCGCAACTTCAAGGCGCTATGGCGCGGAATATTAGCTCGCGTCCTTTTTCCTAAACGATCGCGATTTTATTGAAAGTTACACGTTTCGACGGCGGTAAGCCGCGCATCGCTTCGCGCGGGTATGACTGGGAAGAGGCGAACGATAAACAAAGCGACGCATATACGCGAGTTTCGCGTCGCCGTTAAACCAAAAATAGTTTGTCTAATAGCGATCTTATAGAAATCTGTGATACGGCGCGCCGAAAACCGCCTCTATTTTTTTAGCCGTTTTAACGCTAATTCGCCTTGCGCCGCGTTCCATATCGGAGATAACGTTTTGTTTTATGCCAATCTTTTGCGCAAATTCGCCTTGCGTCAGACTATGTTTAAGGCGCAAGCATTTAAGAGCGATCGACGGGCAAGCTTCGTTGCCGCCGTTCTCGCAATCAAGCTCTATCTCGTGTCCGCTTAGGCGCAAAAAAGCGCATACGGCTTCCGCCACGCTTTTTGCCTCCTCTTGATTAGACACGGCAAGGATCGCCTCGCAACCCTTTGCTCCTCGTCTAAGCGACATTTTTACTTTCACTAAAGTTTAAGCCCCAAAAGCGCGTCTAGCATTATTTGTATCGTGCTGATCACTCTAGCGTTCGCCGAATAGCCCGCTTGGAAACGAATCAAATTCGCTAACTCCTCGTCAACGTTCACGCCGCTTATAGAGGTAAACTGCGTTGATACGCTGTTTTCAACCGCCGTAGCGGTTTCCAAAGAGGTAACCGAAGTCGCCGTATCTTCCGCCAGCGTTCCCGCGAGAAACTTGTAGCGCCCCATAATCGTTTCGCTTGAAATCGAGCCGTCGAGATTCAAAAACGACACGTTTTGATATTGAAGCTGTTGCATCGCGTTGGCAATCTCGTTGTTGCCGACTACGGGCAAATCATAAGCCTGGATTTTGGCGGGATCGTTTTTGAAAACGGTATTTAGATCGATATTTTTTGCGCTGGAGCCGTCAAAAAATCTATTAAGCCCGATCGCGCCCGCAAAACCCGTTTTATCATCAACAATGTTAAACGACAGTTCGGAGTTTTGATCCTTTACGTCGATACGCAAGCGGTTGCCGTCAAATCCCGCGACGATAAAATCGTCGAGGTCGTTTGCCATATCGTTATCCGCGTTATCGTCAACGCGAGGCATATTTATCTGCGCGGCGATTCCGCTCAAAGTGGAGTAAAGCGGATTGGTCGATCGTTTGTCGATCGTTATCTCTCTAGCCGCGATCTGAACGCCGTTGACGTCGTATATGCCAATCGTGAACGTCCCGTCCTCAACGGCAAAAGGAATATCCGTCGCCTCGAGCGTTTCGAGGTTTTTAGCGCCTGTCATATCCAGCGCTCCGCGAATTAGGGACATATCCTCCGATATAAGCGCCGCGCCGAGTTTCGTAGAGGCGCCCGTCGTGCCGGTAACTAGCGTCAATTGCCCGCCCGCGACGCGCGCCTCGCCGTCGAGGTTTCGCGCGCTTAACTGCGCGTTGATAGCCTCCGCGACCTGCCAAAGACTCATTGTTTGGGGATCGATATGCACGATAATATCGGATTGTATTCTGTCGCCGTTTTGATCGTAAGCGACTATTGTCATATCGCCCTCTTGAACCTTGCTTAGCAAAACGTCCTTGCCAAGATCGGCTATCGCCGTATATCTCGCGTTTGAGGCGCTAACGGTTACGGCGTCTCCGATCTGATCGCTTGTCATGCTAGTCACGGCGCTAGAGGCGTAAATCTGATTTGTCGATTGTATCAACCCGCGCGCGAAAACGTCGAGAGCGTCTTTGTATTTTTGCAAAAGCCCGTCCGCCGCCTCGCCGGTATTCTCGTCAAAAGATCGCCCGCGCAAATCGAGTATCGCGCCTAGCTTGCCTCCCGTAATATCTTTGCTAATGTCGATTAGGCTCAGATCGCGTTGCTGAAAATAGACGGCGTTCTGCGCCCCCGCCCCGCTCGCCGTAGCGCTTGAAACGATCGGGTGAAAACTGTTGTCGCTGACAATCGCGAACCCGCCCAAAACTATCGAGTAATTCTCGTCGTAATCGGCGACGTTGGAGTCAACCTGCGTCATCGTCTGAACGCCCGTTTTTATGATCTGCGCGCCGGTAAGTTTCTGAATTTGCAGCTCAAGATTATCGCGCTCGTCGCGCAACTGGTTCGCGTGGCTGTAATCGCTCGCTTCGACCTCGCGTATTTTTTGGTTTATGCTCGCGATCTCTTTGGCTAGTTTATTAACCTCGTTGACGACGCTTATAACCTGTTCGTTCTCAAGCCTCTGCATTTCGCTTAGTTTGTCGCGTATCTGGCGCATACTCAAGGCGAGATTTTTCGCGGCTTCGGCGACGACTGTTTTTTGCGAGCTTTCCGTAGGATTAGCCGAAAGTTTCTGCCACGCGCTGAAATAGTTCAACAGATCGCGCTGAATGCCCGCCTCGTCAATATCCGGAAAGTATTGCGACGCATCCTGAAGCGTCTGCGTCATATGTTCGTAAAACTGTAGGTTTGTCGCCGCGTCGCGATAGCGGGCGTAAACAAACTCGTTATGCACGCGGATCACCTGATCTACGGTCGCGCCCGTACCTATATCGCCCGGATTAACGTGCAGGGAGAAACGAGAGCTTATATCGACTTTTTGGCGCGTGTAGGACGTATTTTCCGCGTTGGCTATATTGTTGGAGATAATATCGGTAGCCAATTGAGAGACTTGCAAACCGGAATAGCTTGTCCATAGCGCCGAAATTAAAGACATCGATCAGCCTCTCGTTTCCAAAAAACCGGCGTTAGCGAGTTTAACGCCGTCGTAACCATTTTGCTCGCTCGGCAAAATAGCGCGCAAAAGCGACGAGTAAAACTCGCCGATCGTCAAAACCAGCGAAACAAGCCGCTTATTTAACTTATGAAGATCAACTAACGAGCGTTTAAGTTTTTCTAGTAAATCGCGCTCTTCAAGAGTAATCACGCTGGAGAGATCGGCGCTCGGATTGTTCGCCGCGACCTTTAAGATCGCTTGATCCAAAAGCGTTTTTTGCGTCTGAAAAGACGCGACAAGGTCCTCTTTAGCCTTTGCGCGGTTAAACAGCTCGTCGTGTTTCGCCTCTTTAATATCGGATAAATCCGACTCGGTGATTGCGATTAGTTTTTCTAGCGTGTCGTTGGCGGTTCTAAGTTGTTTGGCGATCATCGTAAATGCCCCCTTCTGTTCCGAGAACGGGGCGAGAAGTTAAATCAAAGCCTCCGCTACTTTTTCGGCGGTCTTGTCAAGGTCAAATTTATATTTTCCCTGCTCAAGCTCTTTTTTGATCTCCTCGACCCTGTTTTGAGGTTTTTGAACCTCTTGCGCTTTCGCGCTATCTTTAGCGATACTTAAAGCCGCCGCGCCGCCGATTTGGGCTTGCGTAATGGGCGTAATCATTTGCTATCCTTTTTCCAAACTAACGGTTTGTTTATTTGCAACTAAATCGGCGGCATTCATTTTTCTTGAACCTCGTTTTGCAAGAAATTAAATAAAAGTTCGCTGTATCCAAACCCGCCCGACAACGCCGAAGCTAAAGTTTCGTGATAAAGCGATCGGTAAATCTCGCTCCCCGCGCCTTTGCCAAACAGCGGATTTTCCGCCGGCATAGCAATATCCAGCGTCTGCTTCAACAGTAGCGCCTCGAAGTTGTCCGTCTGCTCTCTTAGCGCGGCTTTAGTATTTGGCGCTCTATTGATTACGTCGCCCAAAATCGCGTTTCTAGGTAGCGCGGACTCGTAGGTTTCTATTGTCAATGTATCTCCAATTCCGCTTCTAACGCGCCGGAGCGTTTTAAGGCTTGCATAATAGCGATCACGTCGTTTGCGTTTGCGCCTATCTGTTGCAACGCGCCGGCGATATTGGCGACCGTAAGCGCTCTGCCGTCCGGCGAAAGACTTTCGTCGATATTAAGCGTGATCGCGTTGTGCGATATTACTACGGGATTGACGCGAACGTTCGTCCCCGCCACGATAACGCCGCTTTTTTCGTCGATCGTTACCTTGTTTGGAACAGAACTTGGAGCGTTTAGATTGCCCACCGCCGATAAAAACTCGACCATGCTTATATCTTTGGGCTTTTTAAGGTTAATGGATCGCGCGTCGATCGCGTTGGCGATTCGCTCGCCGTAACGCTCGTTAATAATATTCTGGATCGCTACCGCGCCGTCTAGATCGCTCTCCTTCAAGCTCAAAACCGCCGTTTCGCGTCCCGCGAGATCGAATCGCGCCTCCTGCTCTATAATCGCGCCGTTTACGATCCGCGCGCTGTTCGTCTGCGCGTTTCCAATCGTGGACAACGCCCCCTGCGCCAAAGCGTAAATGTTGCCGTCCGCGCCTTTAAGCGCCGTCATCAGCAACGTTCCGCCTTTCAGACTTTTAGCGTCGCCTATAGAACCCACTTGAATATCGACGCGATCGCCTTGCCTAGCAAACGGCTCTAGCTTAGCCGTTACCATAACCGCCGCGACGTTTTTGCTGTTGACGTCGCTTTGCGAGACCTTGATATTAACGCTTTGAAGCAAGTTAGCCAGCGTCTGCGTAGTGATCGCGCCCGTCGTTCCGTCGCCCGTGCCGTTTAGCCCCACCACCAGACCAAAGCCCATAAGTTGATTGTCGCGGATTCCTACGACGTTGGCGATCTCTTTGATCGGTCGCGCCAACAACGAGTTGACGCATACGAACAAAAAAAGCGCGATCACGGCGACGCGCGCCGCGCTCTCAAATCGATTAGCGCGCTCGTCGCCTCCAAGTAAAACGCTTAATCTGATCATCGCCGCTCCACACAAAACTTTTTCGTTTTGTAGCAACTAGCGTTCCAATAGATAGTAACTGAGCGTCGTTTTGCCAAACTTTCTACGTTTTGAAATCGCGAACGATCCTAAATTATCCTCTAGCCGAAAGCCTGAGCTGTGTTCTACGATAACGCCCGCCGCTACCGTCGGCGAAAGCGAGGCGATCGCCGCTTGCGTTTTTTCGTAAATATCCGAAAATCCTTCGCGGATCGAAAAGGGCGGATCGAAATAAAATCGCGCCCTTTTGCCGGTAGATTCCAGATACTTAACGACGCTTGCGATCAGCGCGAACGCGTCGCCGAAAAACAATTTCGCGTTATCTATCTTTAACGCGGCGATATTTTGCTCTAAAATTTTGAAAACCTCGCGATCGCGCTCTATAAAAATCGCGAAACCGGCGCCGCGGCTGATCGCCTCCAGCCCGACCGATCCGCTTCCGGCAAAAACTTCCACAAAGGCTAAATCCTCGATTTCGCCCTGAAGCGCGTCGAATATCGATTCGCGCGCGATCGACTTAGTAGGACGCGCGCCGTTTATCTTGGGCAGAAGAAACTTGCGCCCTTTCAGCGATCCGCCGATAATTTTTGCGCAATTCATCTTGACCTCAGCAGCTCCAAAAGCTCTTTGATATAACGTTTTGTGAGCGCGGAGATTTTCTCGTCGAGATCGCGGCGAAACTCGGCGCCAAGCAGTCCGATCGCGGCGGATTTCGCCCTCTCCAAAGCCTCGAACCGATCGATCGCCGATAGTAGCGACTCCCCGCTAAAAGGCTTTGGTATATGCTCGCCAATTATCAGCAGCGGTTTGTCGGCGACAAAAGCGCGATCCGCGACGATAAGATCGCAACGGTTTATCGGGGCTAATTTGTTTTTAAGCGTTCTTTCAAGCGCCTTTCTAAGGAGCAAAGAATCGCACGAGATCGCGATCAGAGCCATTTTTTCGCCTAATCTGTTAAAAATCGCTATATACTAACCTGTTTGGTATTAAAAATATTTCGTTGCCGACGATTTAGTTGCGAAGCCTCCTTTTATAACGTAGGGGGTTCAAGGAGTCTCTCATGGAAATAAACGGTATAAGCTCCGGCATCTCTCCAATAGCCGTTAACGCGGGGCAGGAAACGCGGCGAAACGAGCGGGTCAAACAGACCGATTCGTCTCAAGAAATTGCGCGGAGAGCCGAAAAAGCGGGCGAAGAGGCGCAAATAAGCAGGGAGCGCTTCGAGGAGCTCGTCTCTAATCTCAACGAATCGGCGCAGACGCTCAGAATGCAGCTTCGTTTTGGTTACAGCGAGGACATCAAAGGGCTTTACTTGAGCGTGCTTGACGCTGAAAGCGGCGATATTATTCGCCAGATTCCCAGCGAACAGGCGATTAAGTTTATAGCCCGAATGCGAGAAGTGGCAGGATTATTGCTTGACGAAAGAGTATAGAGTTATTTTTATTTAACTGAAAGGATAAGTTATGGCTGTAGGTTCCGTAAGTATGTTGGGGTTAAGCCTGGGCGGGCAGAGCGCGCTCAACGCGGATTTGATAGATCAATTAAAAGAAGCCGATAAAAGCGTGATGATCAAACCTCTTGAAACGCAACTGACAAAAATATACAAAAAACAAGAAGATCAAACGACGCTCGTCGGCAAATTGGATAGTTTCTACTCCGTCGTTTCGGGGATTTCCAGCGAATTAAGCTATCTCAAACGCGACGTAAGCGTGGGCGGCGATTCGGTAAGCGTAACGGCAAACGACGGCGTGGATATACAAAATATGACGCTTCAGGTTAATCAGTTAGCCAAAAATTCGGTGGCGCAACTTGGCAAGCAGTTTCAACAGGAGAACAGCGTCGTCTATAGCGAAACTGATACGCTTACGCTCAAAATCGTCCGCGCCGCCGATCAAAACGCCTACGACGCGACTAAGGACGAAAACGGAGATACGACGGCGACGCTTAGCGCAATAGAGATCGAGGTAAAAAGCGGTATGACGCTAAGCGAGCTTAGAGACGCGATTAACGAGGCGAGCGGCGGCAAACTAAGCGCGTCGATTCTCAACGTAGGCGGCGACGATCCGTATAGCTTGATTATTAAAAGCGCGCAAACGGGAGCCGACGAGGAGCTAAGTTTTCATTGGTTTAACGGCTCGCAGGAGCTAAACGACGGCGACGCGGGTTACATAGAATTCAACGCCACGCAAACGGCGCAGGACGCTAAGTTTGTTTATAACGGATTAACTATAACCAGATCGAACAATAAAGTGTCCGATCTGGTTTCCGGTCTTACGATCGAGCTAAAAAAAGCCGACTCGATCGAGACAAACGTCGCCATTACGCGCAATCTGTCCAGCTTGTCCGAACAGATGCAGGCTTTTGTGGACGCGTATAACGAACTGACCAATTTTTTAGGCGAGATAACTAAATACGACGCGGATTCCGGCGAAGCGGGCAGTTTTCAGGGCGATAACAGCGTTAGCTCGATTCGCGGGGAACTGAGCAAAATACTATTCGCTACGAATGAAGACGGCAAAAGCATATCGGATATTTCGCGAGCGCAATACGATCTAAACGGCGAGGTTATCGGTATGTTTTTCGCCTTTAACCTAAGCGAAAACGGCGTTATAGTATTTGATAAAAATACCTTTGAACAGGCGTTAGAAAAAGACCCCGAAGGGACGGAAAAGTTGCTTCGCGGCGTAACCGACGTCGTAGGCGCGCAAGCGGTAGGCTCCGCTACGCCTAGCGGACATGACGTCTCTTATAGCGCGGGCGATCTGGTTATAAACGGCGTGGCGATCGGCGCGGTGAGCTTTAGCGCCGCCGATTCGTCTCAACAAAACGCGCAAAAACTACTAGAGGCGATCAACGCCAAAACATCTGAAACGGGCGTGTCGGCAAAACTCGGCGCTAACGGCGCGAACTTAATTTTATACAACGACACGGGCGATTCAATCGTAATAGGCGGCGCCAAAGCCTCCGAGCTTGGTTTGCCTACGGGAACGTTTAGCGGATCGACGACGAATAAAAACGGCATTTTTTCTAATCTCGACGCGTATGTGGATAAGCTCGTAGGTTTTTGGGAAGACGCGCGAATGACGCTTGTGGAAAACCGCCTAAAAAGCGACGTAACAAGCCTAACGGAAAGCATACAAAAAGCGCTGGATCGCATTAACGCTAAATATTCGCTTATGACGGCGCAGTTTGCCTCGTATAACGCGCTGATCAGCAAATATGAAGCCTCGTTCAACGCCGTTCAACAGATGATAGAACAAGCGGCGAACGCGGATAGCTAACCTATGAACAACGGATATACCGCCTATTCGCAAAATGCGGCGACCGTTCAGTCGCCGTATAAGCTTGTGCAAATGCTTTTTGAAGGCATATTAAAGTTTGTCGCGCAAGCCAAAAAATCGATGGAAGACGGCGATATTGAAAAACAGGTTTATTGGATTAACCGCGCGATCGATATTTTTACGGAGCTTATGGCTTCGCTAGATTTTTCCGAAAACAACGGCAGTATGAGCGCCTATCTGCAAGGCTTATACGCCTATCAGATAAAGTTGCTAACGGAAGCTAATATGGAATGCGATCCGTCGCGGCTGGACACAACGTTAAAAGTAGCCGGAGGGTTGCTTGAGGCGTGGAATGAAGAAACTGGATTAAACGATGAATCAAGCGCGTAAATGGAACGACGATCTTAAGATCGCCATTGTCAACGAAGAAATAGAAACAATCGCGAAACTGCAAGGCGAAGCGCCGATCGCGTTTGAAGATCAAAACGACGCAAAAGAGTCAGCCGCGCTAATCGCCGAAACGATCTCTTTGCTTAAACGCAAGCGAGAACAGATACAGATCGAAATCGAACAGATTCAAAGGGCGATCGCGTATCAGAGATCGCAAATCGGCGCGAACGCGAAACGCTACAAAACCGTCGGCTAACAAGCGCGCGATTAGCCGCGCCGTTTCTAATAGCCTCTTGTTCGGCTCTGTTTAGCGAATTAAAAGATTGCGCGTATTCTTTTCGCGCGAGCATATTGTTAAACGCTTGGACGCGCTTCGCCTCTTTCTCGTCGTAGAGCTTCCATATCGGATTATTGGTATCGGCGCGAGACTTAGGAACAACGGTGGCTTGCGGATTGATAAGCGCAGGAACAGGTTGCGTCCTCGCGCTTAAACCGAAAGCGTCGGGATTAGCCGCGACGCCTTGCGTTTGCGCTCTTTGTATAGTTTCGGGCGTTGGCGTATAGGCTACGTTTTGTGTTACGCCTTTTGCCGCCATTCGCTCGCCGATAGAGGAAAAAGAGGGAGCGGGTTTAAGAGCTTTATATCCCGCGACGGCATACGGGATAGATACGTTTATACCCGCGCCTAAACCTCCCATTAGTAGGGCTTCGTCGATTTTCTCGTCGGTCGTTAGCGCGTCGTTCCCGTAGTTTTTAGATACGGAGTAGCCTACGCCCGTAGCCGCTCCCGTAGCGGCGTTGATAGGCGCGGTTTTTGCCAGAGAGTTTAGGGTTTTACCCGCGAGGTTAGAGCCTCTAAAGTATATGCCCGCCGGAATAGCGTTAATAGGGTGGGCGATTATCTCGCCCGCCGTCGCCCAGCCCGAATTGATCTGATTTTCTAGCAGGGCTTTTTCGTAGTTCGCTCGCTTTTGGTCTTGCTCTCTGCCTACAAGTTTGGCGGTTGAAGCGGTTATCTCTTTGAGAGGCTTGCCCATTCCCGCCGCGAGACTTCTAACCTTGTCCGTTAGCGTAGGATTATCGAGGCGATCGCTATAGAGAAACTTATCGTTAGCCGCGTCATAGACGTATGTATCGCCCCCCTCGTCTTTGACGTATGGGTCGCGTTGGAAGGTTCGCGCTACGCCGCTACCGCGCGTAGCTAAGCGGCGTTAAAAGCCCGCTTTTATGCGAACAAATAGGCGATCGTTTTGCTCGAAGGCTTTGTAGGGCGACAAATCCCCAAAATAGTCGATCGCGCCTATCGCGATCAGATAGTTATCCGCGATCTCGTAATCGCCCTGAAGCCGCGCCGCGCCGCCGCTTTCGCCCTCCTGAATGTTGAGCAGAATCGTAGCGGAGAGTTTAAGTCTGGCGTTGAACAAATCGCGTTGAATACGCGCGGCGTAGTTTTGCGCGCGCGTTTGCCCCTCGCGCTCAAACGCCGCCTCAAGCGCGATCGTCGTATCGGCAAAGCCCAAATACTCGGCGCCCGCGAGAAAGCGACGTTTGTCGAAATCGCCCGCGCGATCGCGCCAAAGCGCCGCTTCGCCTTTTAGCGAAACGTCCCCGATCGCAATCGCCGCCGCCGCAGCCCCCATATTCGCTCTTGCGTGGTTGCGAATCTCGTCGAGATAGAGCGAGGCGGCGTGCAGGGATAGGTCCCACCCCTCGAAAACGCCGAGCGCCGCGATCGCGCCCTGCGCGCCGTTTGGCTTGTCTGAATCCGGAATATTAAACGGCGCAAATTCGCTTGGCGCGCGCGGACGTTTGCTAAACCTTGTCTCGCCGATCGCGATCGCCTGCAAATCCCAATCGCCAACGTAGTAATCCAGCCGCGCCATAGCGACGCCAAGCCGCAAGTCGCCAATATCCGTCGCCATCGGCTCTCGCAGATCGAGCGGATTTAGCGCGTCGGTTACGCGCAACATATCGCTTTTGCCCCAAACGACAATCTGCCGCCCGATCTTTATATCCGCCGCGCCAAGACGCGCCTGCAAAAACGCCTCGTTAAGCTCCGCGCCGCTCTTTGCCGCCGCGTATTTCGCGCCCTCGTAAAGCCCGCTCGCGTTTATCTTAAAAAACGCGCTTTCCCACGCCGCGTATTTTGCCTCCAGCGCGCCCTCCAGCCGTAGCTGCCGCCAATGATCGCGCGCGTTATCGTCGTCGAACTGATAGGCGCTTTTTAGCGCCGCCGATCCGCTTACGCTTAACGCGCTTCGCTCTTTGCTCGCCGCCGCTTTTGGCGCCTCTATCGCGGCGAAATCGTCCAGATCGTCCGCCAAAGCGAGCGAGGCGATCGCAAACAGATGAAACGCCCTGTTCATAACCCGCGCTCGATACCCCGAATGGTGAAAAACTCGTCGTCTAGCTTCTGGTTGAAGCGGACGTTTTCAAAGCGCAGTATGGTTGAATGGACGACTACATTGTCCTGCTTTACGCTCATGCGTAGCTCTAGCGGTTGCCAAATCCCGTCTATTTGCTCTAGCTTAGGCGCGTCGAAAAACTTTACCCTGCCCCTTTTGCTCTCGTAATTGACGGCGCGGACGATCACGAAATTATCTTTGCGAACTAGCGCGATCGTTTTGGTATAGCCCGTCGTTTCGATTATCTTCGCGTCCTTTGGCGTCGCCTCGATCGTCCAGCACATAGCGCCGTTTGCCTCGCGCTCGCCTTGCAAAACGTAGGTATAGTCGTCCAGATTGCGATCATTAAGATCGTTATAGCTGAAATCTGATCCCATAAAGCTACCGCTTTGATCGCTTCTGGCGATCCGTTTGGTTTTTCTTAACGAGGGCATATAAAGCCACTGATCGTCGTCGCCCGATTTGCGATCAAAGGTCAAAAAGCCCGTGTTTTTCACATCCGAAGGCTCGATAAAGAATATCGCTTTTTTGGTCAGATCGCCGTCCTCTTTCTTGAACTGCCGCATAACGCGCTCGCGGACGCGATTTGCGCCGTCAATTAACGTCATTCGCATATCGGCGCTCATCAGATCGCCCTTGTCGCGTTCGTCAACCTTTTTCATAATCTCATACGCTTCGTCGGCGAACAAGATCGCCGCCGACACAGCCAGCAAAGCTAAAACTCGCATTTTCCCCTCCTTGCCCACAAAATTAACAGCGCCGGCGTAAGCAAGAAATCGGCGATTAGCGCCAACATAATGCACACGCCCGCTATCAGTCCGAAATTGACGATATTTTGCATAAACGCAAACAGATAGACGCTAAAGCCGACGGATAAAACGACGCTTGTGATCGTCATGGCGCGCCCAACGCCAAGTAGCGTCATTCGGATCGCTTCGGCGGCGTTTTGGCGCTCTAAGTAGTATCGTTTGAAGTTGTATATAAAATGGATCGTATCATCTACGATCAAGCCAAGCACAATAGAGCCGACCAGCATAACGAACATATCAAAAGGCACGCCTGTTAATACCATATACGCCATGCCGATCGTAATTGGCGTAAGGTTGGGAATCATCGAAAACAGCCCCAGCTTTACGCTTCCAAACGCAAAAAACATCATCGCCGTAATCGCAACGATCGCCGCTAGGTAACTGATCGCCGTCGATTCCACCGCGGCGCTAAGCGCGCGGCAGACCAGCGGCATTAAACCGGTAATCTCTACGACGGCGTTGGGAAACGCCTCTTTGTAGATCGCCTCTAGCCGCTCTACGATCTTTTCGCCCTCGATCGCGTCCAAAAAGGGCGTTTTGTGCGTAACGCGCGTTTGGCTGTAGTCGTAAGAGGCTATCTCGTTAAGATCGTCGCTGCTCGACGAGCTAAACAGCAGCAGCTCTTCGGCGATCGCGCCGCGAGAGTCGGGAAGGCGATAAAAATCGTCGTCGTTCTCGTTCAACGCGCGATTGATCTCCTTTATGATGGTGGTAACGCCTATCGTCGTTCCTATGAGATCAACCTCTTTGGCTTTGGCGATCGCCTCCTCCAAAGCGCGCGCGTTGCTCGGATCGTAAAGCGCGTTTGGCTCGCCAAAGTCGATTGTCGCCTCGATCGTAACCGTGCCGCGCATTCTCTCGTCAAACAGCGCGGTGGTCGTCCGAATATCGCTGTCTTTGGGAAACCAGCCCATCATATAGTGGCTAAGACGCGCCTGCGTTAAAAGCGCGATCGAGAGGATAAGCAAGAGGGCGAACGTCGCCGCGATTGTTTTGGGATAGCGCGCGCTAAAGTTCCCGACGCCGATTAGAAAGCGATCGAATACGGAGGGGCGATCTTGTCTTACGCGCCGTTTCATGGGCGTTATAACCAGCAGGGCGGGCAACAACGTAAGCGTTAGAACGGCGGAAATTAGAATGCCAAAGGGCGCGAACAACCCTAGATCGACAAAGGGATCGATCTTCGCGGTTACAAACGAGCCGATACCCGCTATCGTCGTCAGCGAGGTCATTACGATCGGAAAGAAGCAGTCGCGCGCCGCTTTGATAACCGCCGCCTTTTTATCCCCGCTCTCGTCGAAGGCGCGGTAAAAGACCGCCAGCAGATGCACGCACGCGCCCACGCCGATCGCGAGCAGGAGCGTCGGCATAACCTGCGTGGGCAGTTTGATGGGAATACCCAGCCGCGCGAGCAGTCCAAGCATAGCGAACAAACTAAGTATCACGACGATAAGCGGATAGACGACGCCGCTAATACGGCGGAAAAACGCGAACAGCATAATCGCGATCGCCGCTATAAGCAGCTTAATAAAGAGCCGTATATCGCTCTCCATCATACGCTTGAGCCGATCGGTAACGACGGGCGATCCAAGCAGACGCAGCGGCGTTAATTCGCTCTGCTCGTCGCTTACGATCGCCGAAATCGCCTTGACAATCTCGCTGTTTTGCTCGTCGCTAAGCGGTCTGACCTCGGCTAAATCTTGAGAAAAGCCGTCGAGATCGTCCGTCGCTTCGGCGACGCTTACGCGGCTTTGAGTGCGGATAATAATCGCCGTTATTGTCGCGTTTTCGTCGATTATGCGGTTGATATAGAAGGGGTTGCGAAGCGCGCGCGCCTTTATTTCGGCATACTCCTTGGGCGTTTGCGGATCACCGTCGAATAGCTCCCCCACGATAAGCGCGTCCGCTTCGCCTCGCGTGTCGCGCGCGGTTATCAGGCTATCGACGCGGGAGATATAGGGAACTTCGTTTTCGATTCGCCTATGAAGCCGCCTGATCTTGTCCGTCGCTTCGGGGGTAAAAATATCGGGCGCCTCCACAGAAACGATAATCATCTCGTCTCTGCCGTAGCGATCTAGAAACTCGTTGTAGGTCGTCAGCCACGGATCGTCGGACAGAAGCATCCCCTCCGTCGTGGTGTCCAGACGCAACTCTTTGATATGCCAGCCAAAAAAGAGGCAGAGCGCGACGGAACAAACGATCGTCAAAAACGGGCGTCCGACCGCGAACAAAGCCAGCGCGTTTAGCGCCCGATCAAGCCGCGATCGCATATCTCTCCTTTTAGCGAACCATTATAGCGCTCAGCTAATCGCGAAATAGAATAAACAAGGGTATATCAAAGCGCCCGCATAGCGAATTGCGGGCGTTATTTTCACATTCGGGGCGCCAAAATACGCCGAAACGCTAACGTCGCCCTTTTGCGCGATTTTATCAAAAAGGTAAAATCTGACGTATGAATCCACAAACTTCATCAACAATATTACGCATATCAACGCGCTAAACAGATCGTAATAAAACGAATAGATCGCAACGTAGAAAAACGACGCGCATAGACTTAGATAGGCAAGCGGACGCGATCTTTTCATCTCGCTTATGTTGTTTGCGTATTCGTCTAGCGTTTCGCCTTTTTGCAAACCGCCTTCGACGATCTCTATAAAAAACAGCGTCGCCGCGTCTAGCGTATGACTAAGCATATAAAAAGTATAACAAACTTCGGAACAATCGTTGCTTAAACGTCTAAAACGCTAGGAGCAAGCGATGGAAATTAACGCGGTTGGAGTGAGCAAAACGCCTTACGCAAGCGTTCAAACGCCTTTGCGAACGTTCGCCGAGCAAACGCGCTCCGCTACAAACTTGAGCGAGACGCAAAAAAACGTAAAAGAGAGGAGCGACGCGTTGAAAAGCGATAACGATCTGTTTGGCGCGGTAAAAACGCTGGAGCGATCGCTTGGCGATCTAAAAGCGACCGCGCTTAAAGTTAAAAACGGCGAAATCGATCGCGTCGAAGCGCAAAAAATTATCGCCGATCGCGTTGAAAATACGCGCTACAAAAACGAAAATCTTTACGAAAACTTTCCCCTAAAGGACGCAAGCGCGATCAACGCGCGCGAACAGGCGGCGTTGGGCGAAAACGCCGACGAATATATAAAAACAATCGACGCTTTTATCAAAGAGAACGCAAACGCGCTAAGCGAGGTTAAATCCCGCTTGCTTGGGGAGACAAAAAGGCTTGGCGATTTGGCGCAAAAGAGCTACGAACAAAGCGGATTAGACGCGATCAACCCGTCAAACATAGTCGCAAGCACAGACGCCGATTATCTCAAAACGCAGTTTGCAAAACTTACGCGGTAGCCGCCGAAAAACTTAGCCAAGCGCGCCATTTAACGCCGCTTCGACTGCGTTTTGGTAGCTTTTTAGCGACGGGTTTTGATCTCTGTAGGCTATATCGAAAGCCGTTCCATGATCGACGCTTGTTCTGATAAAAGGAAGCCCTAAGGTAACGTTGATCGACTCGTCAAAAAACAGCGCTTTTAGCGGCGATAACCCTTGATCGTGATACATCGCCGCGACAAGGCGGTAACGCTTTAACGCCTTTGGAGCAAACGCCGCGTCGGGGACGAGCGCCCCCTCGAAAACCTGTTTGCCTAGCGCTGCGTTGGCTTCGGCGATCGCCGCTTCTATAATCTCGTCTTCGTCTCCTATCGCGCCGCGATCGCCGCCGTGCGGGTTTAAGCCCAAAACGCCGATCGGCTCGATTCGCGCTAACGAATAAAGGCGGATAAGAAAACTACGAAGCGGAGCTAAGGCAATTTTGTCCGCGACCTCGCGCAAGGGTATATGATCGGTATATAGCGCGACGTAGCGTTTAGGGCAGCCAAGCGCCATAATCAAATCCGCCCCGTAACGCCCGCGCAAGTAGTCGGTATGCCCCCTGAAACCTATTCCAGCCGCGCTCCACGAAGCCTTGTTGATAGGCAACGTTACGATCGCCGCCGCTTTGGCGCTTTGCGCCAGATCGACGGCTTGAACGAAGCTATCAAAACTCGCCTTGCCCGCCGCCGCGTCGATCTCGCCGCGTTTAATAGGGATCGCGCTTTCGCCTCCCGCGCAATGAAAATCCTCGCTAAGCTCTAGCCCAAGCTCTTTTGCTGCGTTTCCCGCGTTTGCGGGCGAAACGCAATAGATCGGATCGCACAGCGTCGATACGACGGCGTGCGATCGCAAGGCGATCTCAAAACCGATCCCGTTTAGATCGCCTATGCCGACCGCTATCTTTTTCATCGATCAATCAAAAAACGCGGCTGGATCGCCGCCAAGCAAGATCGCGATCACAAATCGGCTTTCGCCGTTAAGCGCTCGCGGCGGCGCGGTCAAAAGAGCGCTCGCGTTATAGCCGAAAAACCTTGTCATACTCTTAGCTTCTCGATCTTGCTAATCAGATCGCAAAAGATCAGCGTTAATTTTTCCACCTCTACTACCGCGACGCTTTCGTTCGCCGCGTGGATAAGATCGTTTCTTACGCCAAACTCCGCGACGGGTATATCAAGCGCGGCGAAAAATCTCGCGTCGCTTGTGCCGCCGCCGGTCGATAGCTTAGGCGTTACGCCCGTTCGCGCCGTTATAGCTTCGCTTAACGCGCCGCTTAGCGCGTCGTTTTTGACGATAAAGGGCGACGAGCTTGTTTTGAGCGTCAATTCGTAATCCGCGATCGCCGCTTCGCTTAGTTTGCTTTTAACAAAATCCTCGACCTTTTTCTCGTCGGTAAGCGCGGAGTTACGGACGTTAAAAAGCAGACGAACGCTCGCGGGCGTAAGATTGGTTTTTTCGTAGCCGCCGCGAATATCGCTGAAAATTAGGCGCGAGGGCGCGAAAAAATCATCGCCGTTATCAAGCCGCGCTCCGCTTAATAAAGATAGCGCGCGCGATAGTTTGTCGATTGGGTTGTCGATCTTTTCGGGATACGCGACGTGTCCGCCCCTGCCAATAATCGTAAGCGTTCCGTTGATCGAGCCGCGCCTGCCGATCTTGATCGTATCGCCAAAGACGTTTTCGCTCGTAGGCTCCGCGACGATAGCGAAACGAGGAAGACTCCCCTGCTCTCTTAGCCGCTCCAAAACCGCGCGCGTCCCGTTGATCGCCTCGCCCTCCTCGTCGCTTGTGAGCAGGATTGATAGCTCGCCCTCGTATGGCGTCCGAGCGCAGGCGGCGACAAACGCGGCGACTCCCGCTTTCATATCCTGAGCGCCGCGCCCGAACACGCGCCCCTCCTTTTCTATCGGCGCGAAGGGATCGCTAAGCCACCCATCGCCGCTAGAGACGACGTCGATATGTCCCGCGAAGCATAGGCGCGGCGCGGCGCGGTTTTTGCCGTCGCGTTTAAGCAAGAGGTTTGATACGCCGCTGCAATCGATCCGCTCGCAAGCAAAATCTGGCAACGCGCCTTGAACAAGCGCGAACGTCCCCGCCTCGTTTGGCGTAACGCTTGGGCAAGCGATAAGCCCCTTCAATATCCTGATTGCCAAGTCCAAACTAGCGCTCCTAGCGATTAAAACCGACAATATACCCTATTTTGTAGAATGCGCTAGATGAAATACGAAACGCTGAAAATCATAAGCCGCGACGAATCGGATTTCGCGCTAGGAAAAAGCTATTTAGAGTCCGCCGCCCTAGGTTTGAAGGAGGAGCGCTCCGCGTTGATCGCCGCGCTGGAAACGCGCTTGCTAAACGGCGAAGCGAGCGAGCGCAAAGCGGCGTTTTACGATTTTTTAATAGAGCTTGGCTGCCTGACTTTTTTGCTCTATAAGTGGGGTTTGCTTTTGTTTCATGTAGAGCAAGGGATTTTCGGCGACTTTATACTTACGATTGTAATCGACGGCGAGCGAGCGATTGTCGTCGAAAACGAAGGCGAACTCGCTTTGGAAAGATTAGAGAGCGGCGAAAAACTTTTTAACGCCAAATCCAATAAAAAAAGCGGGTTATACTCCATACTACTATGGCTCGCGCAAAAAAACGCCGCGCTTGAAATAATATCGATCGACAAAGACAAGTCAAGGTTCGACGGCAACCGCGTATCGTTTAGCGCCGACGCGGCGCAAAGCGATCGGATCGCGTTAATAAAAACGGAGTTTTTTCGCCATAAAAAAAGACTAGACGATCTGCAAAAACTATTTATAGACGGTTTTGGCGTTCCAAGAGGAATGAGCGTTTAAGTATAAAAGCCTTCGATCTCGCGTTTCATTCGCTTGTGAAACCAAAAATACTCTTCCGGATTGCGCTCGATCGCCGCTTGAAGGCTAAGCGCCTCCAGCGCGACCATACGCGCTATATCGCGCTCTTTTTCCGCGTTAAGATCGCCGCGTATAGGCTCCAAAAAAAACAGCGCGTATTTTTTGAAATCGTTCGTGGTTATGTAGCACGGAATAACAATCGCGCCGAACCCTCTCGCAAGCCTAGAGGCGCTATCGAGCCACGTTAGCTCCTTGCCAAACAGTTCGACTTTTACCCCGTTTTGCGTCGATTGATCGGGCAGAAACCCTACGATCTTATTCTCTTTCAGCGCTTTTGCGATCGAGCGCATCGCGCCTTTTTTTTCGATAACCTCCAAGCCCGAACGCTCCCGATAGCGCTTTAGTTCGGCGGTGAGTTTCGGCGAATTTTGCAGTTTCTGACCGATCGCGACAAACGGGCGATAGACCGCGCAGATATATTGCGCGATCAGCTCCCAATATCCGTAATGTCCCGTTAATAAAATAATTTTTTCGCCGCTTTCGATCGCGTTTAATAGTATCGCTTCGTTTTCGACGCTAACGACTGCTTTTAGATCGTCCGCGCTTCGTCCGCGATTTCTTAATATGTCAAACATATAGATTAAAAACCGATAATAGACCGCTTTGGCTATCTTTTTTCTTTTTTGCAACTCATATTTATCGCCAAAGAAAAAGTCAAGGTTTCTATGAATGATATTCGTATGCTTGCGATCGATATAATAGGCTAAACGCGCCAAGCAAAACGCCGACGCTTTTATAATAAATTGCGGCGTAATTCTTAACGCCAAACGCAAGAAACGGTAGCTAAAGTATATTAAATTATCCGACATTAAATAATCCTCAAACGCTATATCCGCCTAGTCGTCTAAACGATTATTGTAGCGAACGCGCGGCTTGAGCTTGGAAGTTTCGGCTAAAGACGAGCTTTAGCCGAGCCTCCGTTAAAGGCGGGATTCGTAACGGCGCATCATAGAAAGCCGTTTAAGCTGCTTTTTGCGCGAAGCGATCTTGCGCTTTTTCTTTTTTTCCACGTTGGATTCAAAATTTTTGCGCGCTCTCGATTCGGTTACGATCAGGTTGCGATCAACCTGTTTTTTGAACCGCCGATAGGCTTCCTCAAAGGATTCGCTATCTTTTATTTTTACGCCCGGCACTAAACAATCACCCGCTTTCCGACCCGTTTTACCTGAAACGCTTCAGGTTTTGGCGCGGGTATGTTAGCCTTAGACGGCTTAATCGCGCGTAAGCTAAAATTTACGCCTTCAAAGCTATCAATTTGCGCTATAGGCTTAAAATGACCAATTACATCGTGGTAACGGGCGGCGTGCTTTCAAGTCTTGGCAAGGGAGTTACCAGCGCTAGCGTAGCGGCGCTTTTAAGAAACTCAAACCTCAACGTCTCGATGCTAAAGATCGATCCGTATATCAACGTCGATCCCGGCACGATGAGTCCCCTCGAACACGGCGAGGTTTTCGTAACCGCCGACGGCGGCGAAACTGACCTTGATCTTGGGCATTACGAGCGGTTTATCAATACCACGCTCTCAAAACGCAACAATTTTACCACCGGACAGGTCTATCAAACCGTGATCGAGAAGGAGCGGCGCGGCGACTATCTGGGCAAGACGATACAGGTCGTGCCGCATATTACCGATGAAATTATCAAGCGAATCAAAGCGGCGGGCAAAGACCTCGACGCGCTTGTCGTAGAGCTTGGCGGCACCGTCGGCGACATAGAGGGATTGCCGTTTTACGAGGCGATCAGACAGCTAAAACATAGGCTTAAAGGCAAAGTTTTCAATATCCACGTAACGCTAGTGCCGTATCTGGCGGTGGCGGACGAGCTGAAAACAAAGCCGACGCAACACTCCGTGCAGGAGCTTAGGCGCATAGGCATCGCGCCCGATATGCTGGTGCTAAGAAGCGAGAAGCCTATTCCAAAAGAGATGAAGAAAAAACTTAGCGAAGCCTGCGACGTGGAAGTCGATAGCGTTATAGAGGCGATCGACGCGAAAAGCGTTTACGAGCTGCCGCTGAAGTTTTACGAGGACGGGGCGCTAAAACAGATCGCTAAAAGTTTCGATCTAGGCGAGCTGAAGCCCGAATTGCGCGAGTGGAAACGGCTGGTTAAGCGCATTTTGGAGCCTTCGCGGGAGGTCGTAGTGGCTTTCGTGGGCAAATATCTGGAGCTAAAAGAGAGCTACAAATCGCTGATCGAGGCGTTGATTCACGCCGGCGCGCACAACGACGCGAAAATAAAACTGAAGTGGATCGACAGCGAGGCGTTTGAGAGCGCGGACGCGCAACGAACGCTTAAAAAATGCGACGCGATATTAGTGCCGGGCGGTTTTGGATCGCGCGGCGTAGAGGGTAAAATCAAGGCGATCAGATTCGCTAGAGAAAATAACAAGGTCTTTTTGGGTATCTGTCTTGGCTTGCAGCTTGCTCTGATCGAGTTTGCGCGAAATGTTTTGGGTATAAAAGAGGCGAATTCGCAGGAGTTTGACGAAAACGCAAAGGAGCCGATCGTCTATTTGATCGACGAGTTTATCGATCAAAGCGGCGGCAAACAGATTCGCACGCACCAGAGTCCGCTTGGCGGCACGATGCGCCTTGGCGAATACGAGTGCAACCTAAAACGCGGCTCTCGCCTAGCGAAGGCTTACGACGACGCGGAAAAAATCTACGAAAGGCATCGCCACCGCTACGAGGCGAACGCCAAATACCGCGAGGCGTATGAGAAAGCGGGGTTAATCGTAAGCGGCGAAGCCAAAGGGCTGATCGAGGCGATAGAGCTAAGAGATCACCCGTGGTTTGTAGCCGTGCAGTTTCACCCTGAATTTACCAGCCGTTTGCAAAATCCCAACCGCGTAATTTTAGCTTTTATAGAAAACGCGCTAAAGCAAAAGTCGATCAACTCGCCTTAAATCTATGCCGCTAAAATCTGGAATACGTCGCGCTAGCATAAGCGCATAGATTCTCGTATTTCACCGAGTTTTACAAAGACGGATTCCCGCATGCGTTCCTACCAAAGCGGGAGCTTCGCGGGAATAACGGAGGGCGGGAATGACAATTCGCGCCATACTCGCGCGGGGCAATAGAAGCGCTTGCGCTTCGTAATCGCAAAAGAAGGCTGGTATGCTCTCGTCATACCCGCGTAGGCGGGTATCCATCTTTAATGATTGTTGTTATAGATACCCGCTTGCCTCCGCGATTACGGGCGGCAGAGCGCCCTATCGCTTTGCGCGGGAATGACGGGAGGGGCGGGAATAACAACCCTCTTTATCATACCCGCGAAGGCGGGTATCCATATACGCCGAAGGCGTGAAAGAGATGGATTCCCGCCTTCCTCCGCGATTACGGGCGGTAAACCGCCCTATCGCTCCGCGCGGGAATGACGAGAGGTTTGCGTTTGTTTTTATTGGATTCCCGCTTGCCTCCGCGATTACGGGCGGCAGAGCGCCCTATCGCTTTGCGCGGGAATGACGAGAATGTGGATTTCCGCGTTCCCGTCGGTCGCTCGCAATGACGGAGAGTCGGTCTTTATTCTTTGATTTCGCATGTGGATTGCTTCGTTTGCTCGCAATGACGGAATAAGTGTTATGCAAAGTTTAAAAAGAGGCGGGTTTTTTCGCATAATGACAAAAGAATAAGGCGGAGATTAAGTCTCCGCCTTTTTTAAGTTTTAAATCAATTTCGCATATAAGAGTAGAGAAATTGATTTTTTAAGCTCTTACAAATCCTGCCAATAGAGATAAGGATAGCCGTTGTTTTTATTT
>JAIRNH010000003.1 GCA_031258155.1 Helicobacteraceae bacterium
TTTATTAGCAGTATATTTCCGTTGCATAGCGGCGATTTCTTCGGGGTCGCAGGGCTCGTTCTATACTGCGTATCCTCTCTTGCTATGGCGCTGTTTGCCATAACGGGATATATGCTCTACTACGAGCGTTTTGTGCGCGAAAGAAAACGCAAGAAAACTCAAAACGCGCTAGACAATGAAACGCTAAGCTCTCAGGTTGCGGTCAAATCGGCGGCTAATCCGACAAGCGACGTTCTTTCGGAACCCTAAACGGCAAATATGGGCGGTCGTTTATTCGCCCGCCCGTTCGCCGACGTTCTTTCTGAAACTTAAGCGCAATATAAACATATGGGCGTTCGTTTGCCCGATCGCCCGCTTTGATTTTTTGCGCCCGCGCGATCTGAACGTTCGCATTTTTTTGTGCGATCCGATAAGCGACGCTCTTTTGGCAACCCAAGCGGGTAGATATGGGCGCGATCACCCGTCCGTTCGCATGATCGCTTTCTTTGGTGTCTTGCGTCAGCACGATCCGAAACGCTTGTTTTACAAATGACGTGAAACTATTAGCGAGCGGCATATAACGTCGCCATAAAAAGATAGCGATCTTAACGCGCCGTTTATCGATTATTCGCAATATCGTAGGCGTCGGTGGAATAGGCTAACTCTTTTTGCGCTTCTAACTCGGCAAGCCTTGACGTTAAGACCGCTTTTATATCTTTTCGTTTAATAGCGGGCGAATCAGTCAAATCAAGATTTGCCTGCCATAAACTTGAACCATATTTTTTTCGTAGCTCGTCGAGGGATTGCGGTTTGCGCGTCGTAGCGGCGACGCGATCGCCTCTTGCGAGCAATATCTCAAGCATCGGATACGCCAGTCCGCCGTTTGCTCCCGTTATAAACCATGTTTTCATAGAAGCCTCCTTGCTATTTATTGCCGATCATTTATCATGTCGCGATTAAAACTAGCGGAGTTCTCGCGTTTGTCGTCGGCTATGAAAGCCCTTTAGATAAACGTTAATAAAAATAGTTCAATTATTGCGCGGGCGTTAATATACGTCGCCAAAATTAAGCGATAGCTGTCGTCGATTGTAGCCCGCTTTATTCACCTGCCAATTATTTACTGCATCAGGTCTATTAAATATAATTTTTTCAACGGACAAACGCAAGTTGTTTTTTTCGATTATCGTTATATCTTTATGTTCTTTTATCAATTGTCTATTCAGTTCGTATTTCGGGTTATCGACGTCTGTAACTCGATTATATATAACGGCTCTTGGAATAGAGTATTTTAAGGCATATTCCATTGCAAGCCTTGATCCGCTATCGTTGCCTTGATCATTTTTGGCGTAACTTGCCGATAATACGACGCCATCGCTAAATAGAGCTTGCAGTCTGTCTCGTTGTTGATACCTGCCGCGCAATTCCATGCTGGATTTAGCGTCCTTATAATATTCGGTTATTAACAATCCGTTATTTTTAACGATTCTATCCGCCAACTCTATATTTGACGCTGGCAAAATATTGTTTAACGGACTTGGAAGAATCGCGACCGTTTTTCCGTTTGAGCGCATAGCTTGCCTGTGCGCTATCGAGTCGCAACCTAAAGCTAACCCGCTGATTATCGTAACGTCGTTTTTTACTAATTCTGCGACAGTCTCTTCTTCAATCGCTTTTATATCGTTATCTGGATTGAGCAAGCCAATTACGGCTACATTTCTATTTTCCGCCATTAACAGGCGTATATTACCGCGATAAAAAATAACTACGGGCTGTTCGCTATTTTTCGCGTTTCCCCGACAGGGCGGAAAAGCGCTGTCGCCGATCGCGACGACTCCGTCCGCAAACTCTTTTAACTTTTCTATTTCATTGATTATTTGTTGGCGTTTGTTTTCAAAGTCCTCGCGCGTTACGCAGTAATTTTCTTTAGCGTCTTTACTTAACAAAAACGCAATAGCGTCTATAGACTTGCGATCTTTCAGATTTTTAATTATCCATGCGTTGCCGATGTTTTTGTAGGTCGTTGCCGCCAAAATATTGATTGCGTTATCCGAATAGATCATTTTACTTATTCCTTTAGTCTGCTTGTGCGACCGACCGCGTAAAAGGCGACCGATTTTGCGCCGTTGTCTAGCAACGCTTGGATAGCGTCTTCGTCTATATTTATCGTTTTAGTATATATATCGTCAATCAATAAAATATCTTTGCCTTTTATCGCGTTACTTGAAATTGCGCAAGTTTCAGTTGTAATGCCCGGATATGGCGTTGGTCCATCGTTATCGATATTATCAACGTTTTTTAAATGGGTAGTTTTTGTATCGATACGTCGAACAATGTAATTCGCGCCGTCGCGAAAATAATCTAACTTTTTTATTACGGCGCGAACGGTTGACTTAAACAATAGCTGATCGGGGCGATAATTCACTTTCGCGCGAGGAACAACGCATATTGTCGGCGATTTCAGTTTTAATAATTTATAAACTTGAGGCAAATCTTCTAGCAGAACTTTTTCCAACTCTTTGACTGCGGCTTGTAAGCTATGAGCGGGCGCTTCAAAGGTATTTTTTAGCGTATTGATATAATCTGGATTGCCTAGCTTTTTGTATCCAACATATTCCGAATGATAAAAAGCGGTAATATCTCGACTTAAATACCTGTTTTCTTGAATTGTGAACTCACGCATGATCGCTATTTACGACGAAAGCCGAGCGAGGCTTTTTATCGTCGAACTTAACTTGCCCGCGTCTGCGCGCGAATCCTAAGTCTCGCTGGCGCCGCTTGTTTTGCAAAGTTTATTTCTTTCCGCCGAAAGCGGCGATCAACGCCTCTATATCCTCTTCATCCACTACGTCGTCGGTCGCGTCGCCCGAAATATGCACGGCGGAGCTGACGCGTTTTTCATCCGCGACTTTAGTATCAAACAACGAGTTCATATAGCGCGAAAGCGCGCGCATTACATTGATAACCCGCTCGATTTTCTGGCGGTGAATATCCTGAAACTGCATTACGTCCATAGCGACCATTACCTGATCGTTGGTTTTTTGAGCGATCTGCGTTATCCGATCGATTCGTTTTTGCAAGTCGCCGCACAGCTCAAGTTGCGCCGCAAAGGTTTGAACCTGCGGAAAACGTAGTTGTAGCCGCTCGAAGACGGAGGCGAACCGCGTAAGCGCTTCGCCGCACCCCTTCGCGAGGTTTTCCGTCTCCGACGCGTCCAAACCGATAGCCTCTAAAATATCAAATATCTGGCTGGACTTCTCTTCGCCCTCGCGCGCCACGTCGTCAAGCTGATGCACCACGCGGTGTTCCGCCGAAGGCGGCGGGGGAGGCCACACAACGCCCGCTTTGGGTCGGTAATTTAACTCTTCATACGAGGTTTCCGTCGCATCTTGCGTTTGATCCGATTCGGTCGCGCCGCTTAAATCCTCGTTCATAAGCGAATCAAGTTCTTCTTGCGTCATCGTAGTTATCCTTATAAAAACGCCGCTTTAAGCTATAATCCTAGCCAATCAACAATTAAAGAGCCAATAAAGTGATCATCGATTTACACAATCACACGCCGCGTTGCAACCACGCCAAAGGAAGCATGGAAGAGTTCGTTTTGGAGGCGATCAAGCAAAAAGTCAAAATTTTCGGCTTTAGCGATCACGCGCCGCTAAATTGGGACGATAAACACCGAATGGACGCGGACGAAATGGAGGCTTACGAAAACGAGTTTTTCACGCTGAAAGCAAAATACGCCGATCAAATAACGCTGCTGTTGGGCTACGAGGCGGACTATCTGCCGACGAAAACAATCGAGCGGGTTTTTGAGCGCGAAGTCGATTACCTGATCGGTTCGGTGCATTTTGTCGATCTGTGGGGTTTCGACGACCCCGAAAGCGTTTTTGACGCGTTCGGATCGGACGAGTTCAGCAAGCGCGGGCTAGACGAGGTGTGGCGCTCGTATTTCGCCGCGATCGCGGATATGGCGGCAAGCGGGCGGTTTAACATAGTAGGGCATTTGGACTTGATCAAAATTTTTGGGCATTACGAGGGCAAAAAATCCGACGACGCGGTTGAGAAGGCGCTAGCGGCGATCAAAGAGGCGGATATGGCGATTGAGATTAACGCTTCAGGTTGGCGTAAGCCTGTAAATGAGCAGTATCCGTCGATAGAAATCTTAAAACTAGCTTATTCGCTAAATATACCAATCACCTTTGGTAGCGACGCGCACGCGGTCGATCATATCGGATACAAACGCGCGGCGGCTTACGAGCTGGCGCGATCGGTCGGCTACAAAGAGGCGGCGGTTTTTAAGGACAAAAAAAAGCAAATGATGAAAATATAGGCGCTCATGACAATCTATATTGGGTTATCATTCCAAATCTTTATCACACTTCGGGGAGGAAAGTTTAATGAGTTTTTCGGTTAAGGCGGAGGATTTCGCCAAATTTCAGAACGTCGTAAAAGAGAGCAAGATCGAGTTTGTCGATTTTCGCTTCACCGATATTAAGGGCGTGTGGCACCATGTCTCTTTCACGAGCAAATCGATCACGAAAGAAACCTTTGAAAACGGGCTTCCGTTTGACGGCAGCTCGATTCCCAATTGGCAACCGATCAACCGATCGGATATGTTGCTAGTTCCCGACGCGGCGACGGTTTTTGTCGATCCGTTTACCGCCGATCCGACCGCCGTCGTTATCTGCGACGTGTGGGATATTTACAAAAATCAACCATACGAACACGATCCGCGCTCCATCGCAAAAAAGGCGCTGGCGTATCTCAAATCCACCGGCATAGGCGACGCGGCGTATTTCGGTCCCGAAAACGAGTTTTTCGTGTTTGACGAGTTGTTTATCCGCGACGATTCCAACTGTCAGTATTACGAGCTAGACAGCGAGGAGGGCAACTGGAACAGCG
This sequence comes from Helicobacteraceae bacterium, assembly GCA_031258155.1. Classification (NCBI taxonomy): domain Bacteria; kingdom Pseudomonadati; phylum Campylobacterota; class Epsilonproteobacteria; order Campylobacterales; family Helicobacteraceae; species Helicobacteraceae bacterium. Next base: position 4,879 of record JAIRNH010000003.1, read on the forward strand.
CCAAGAAGTTCGACGATCGCCCAAATACAGGTCATCGCCCCGCCGTCAAAGGCGGCTATTTCCCCGTTCAGCCCGTCGATAGCATGGTCGATCTGCGCGCCGAAATGGTCAAAACGCTTGAAAGCGTAGGGCTTGAAATCAATATCAACCACCACGAGGTCGCGGTCGCGCAGGGCGAGATCGGCGTGAAATTCGCCTCGATCGTAGAGGCGGCGGACAACGTGCAAAAGCTGAAATACGTCGTCAAAAACGTAGCGCACCTAAACGGCAAAACGGCTACTTTTATGCCCAAGCCGCTTTACGGCGACAACGGCAACGGCATGCACTGCCATCAATCAATCTGGAAGAACGGCAAAAACGTTTTCGCGGGCGATAAGTATCAGCAACTTAGCGACGAGGCGCTTAACTACATCGGCGGCGTTTTGAAGCACGCGCAGTCGATCGCGGCGTTTTCCAACGCCTCCACCAACAGCTACAAACGGCTAATTCCGGGCTTCGAGGCGCCGAGCATTCTCACCTATTCGGCGCAAAACCGCTCCGCCTCCTGCCGCATTCCATACGTAAGCGGCGCTAGCGCTAAACGCGCGGAGTTTCGTTTCCCCGATAGCTCCGCAAACCCGTATCTAGCCTTTGCCGCGATGTTGCTTGCGGGTATCGACGGCATTAAGAACAAAACCAACCCGGGCGAGCCTATGGAGATGGACCTTTTCGAGCTTTCGCTGGACGAAATTCGCGAAAAGGGCATTCAGCAAATGCCGCACACCCTGCGCGAGGCGATCGAGTGCATGCTCGCCGATCGCGGCTACCTGAAAGAGGGCGGCGTATTTACCGAAGAGTTTATCCAAAACTATCAGCACTACAAGTTCCAGTCCGAAATTTGGCCGTGGGAGGCAAGACCTCACCCATACGAGTTTAAGACGACTTACTCGTGCTAACGACGTCAAACCTTTGCCGTTTTCTCGGCGAAGGCTTGACATTTGGCGAGCGCGCGCTTCTAAAGCCGCGTTTCGCCAAACGCTTTTGTTAGCCGTTTTTAGCGATAACGGCAAGCGTTCGCCGCCTTTTTATATCCGAAACAAACAAATACTGTATTATTTCCAAACGACAAGTTCGCGCGCGGTCGCGTTAGGAGCGGTATTATGAGCAGAACGCTAGAGCTTTTTAAGGAACTAAGCAAATATAGGCGCGGTAGCGGCGAAACAAAAGAGGGTTTTGAGTTTTTGCTCGGCTTCTGCGCTAGAACCGGCGCGAAAACGTCAAGCGACGCGGCGGGCAATATATTAGCTTCGATCGGCGCGCCGAAAATATGTTTTCAATCGCATTACGATATGGTGGTTATCGGCGAACACCCGCCTAAAATACTGCGCGAGGGCGATTGGCTAAGAGCCGCGAACGGAACGTTGGGCGCGGATAATGGAATCGGCGCGGCGCTTATGCTCGCTCTGATTGAGGAAGGTTGCGAGGGCGATTATCTTTTTACGAACGACGAGGAGATTGGACTGATCGGCGCTAATAATCTCCGCGTTTTTCCAAGCGCGACAAAAATTGTCAATTTGGACAGCGAAGAGGAGGGCGCGATTACGATTGGTTGCGCGGGCGGCGCGGACTATTTGTTAAGCCTGCCTTTTTCGCTTGAACCGATCGACGAAAAAGCGTTCAGGGCTTATAGGGTAGCGGCAAAAGGATGCGTCGGCGGGCATAGCGGCGTCGATATTCATCGCGGTATTCCAAACGCGATTGTCGAAATCTGCCGTTATCTGTTCAATAACGGCGCAAAACTCGCCTCGATTAACGGCGGCGAACGATTAAACTCTATCGCCAAAAACGCCGAAGCGATCGCCTTTTTTCCGATTGAAGTCGCGCCGAAAAACGCCGAGTTTATTGAGATTGCGCCCTTTAACGCGTCATTTAACGCGATGATAAACAGTCGCGCGATCTTATCCGCGCTTACGCTGGTCCCAAGCGGGGTTTTAGGCTACGACGCGCGTTATAACGTAACTTCGCGTAGCAATAATTTAGCTACGATAAAAACAGAAAGCGATCGGTTGGAGCTAACGCTTTTCGCGCGAGGCGGAAGCGAAAACGATCTGGACGCGACGGATTCGCAAATAGCGGCGCTTGCCGAACTAGGCGGTTTTACCCTTTCTCGGCTTGGACGCTATCCTAGTTGGAGCGCGGTTGAAACGCCGCTTAGCGATCTGGCGCTAACGCTGATGAGAGCGGAGGGTTTGTCGCCAAAAATCGGCGCGATACACGCGGGGTTAGAGTGCGGGATACTTATAGACAAGACGCCAAACGCGCAGTGCGCGTCGATCGGACCTACGATCGAGTTTCCGCACAGCGATCGCGAGCGGGTATTTCTGCCCAGCGTAGAGCGGCTTTATCGCGTGGCTAAACGTTTTGTGGAGGCTTAAACCGCCTTGCCGCTCGCGTAAGTCGCGGTTGTTCTTGGCAAGATTTAATATTATATTGACGGCGCGGCGTTTAAATACGCGCGCCGAGAAATTGTATCGACGGCGAGTTTTATGTTGCGAAATTCGTTACCTTTGCCGATACCATCAGGAGGCTTAAAAGCCTTTTTGCCGCCGCTTCTTTTAAAGGGGCAAATAAAAAACTTAACGGAAAACGGAAAGCTATTTATAATACGAGTTTGTCGGCTTTTGACCCCGTTTGCCGCTTCTTCGTCGCGCCGCGTCTTGTTTTTCTTCGCAAGTCGCTTTTTGCGCTCGCTAACCCTCGCCGTTTTCAAGAGGTTTAACTAATAATTGTTCAGTTCGCCCCAGTTTAATTTGGCGCGTATCGCGCTGAAAAAGTTACGTTCGGGACGACAGATCATCTTAACAAAAGAGTCGCTCATTGAGATCGCGACGCGATCGCGCAGGGTGATAGGCGTCATATCTTGCCCGTCGATAATCATTACGCCCTCTTTTTCCTTAATGCGTAGCTCTATATCAAAATTTGTCGGCAGAACAAGCGATCGTTGATTCAAGGAGTGCGGACAGATCGGCGTAAAAATAAAGTTTTTAGCGTAAGGATACACGATCGGACCGCCCGCCGACAGATTGTAGCCCGTCGCCCCCGTAGGCGTAGCGACGATCAGCGCGTCTCCGTTATAAGTATTGGCTAACGCCCCGTCCACAATCAGATCGATATGTATCATACGCATCTTTTGATGGCGGATTACCAGATCGTTAATCGCGTGTAAAACCTGCTTTTTGCCGTCGATCTCCGCGTTGATCTGGATAATCATGCGCTTTTCAATCTCGTAATCGTGCTTTAAAATTCTTTCGATAGCGCCTTTAATCTCGCTAGACTGCACGTCGGTCAAAAAACCTAGCGTTCCCATATTTACGCCCAAAATCGGTTTTTCGTATTTGAAGCTGTTGCGCGCTAGAGCGATCAGCGTGCCGTCGCCGCCTATGCTGATAAGAAAATCGGATCGGCTGTAAAGCGCGTAATCATCCACGCCGTTTAACCCGATCATCTTCGCGCACTCCTCGCCTATAAGCGTTTCCACGCCCAAAGAATCCAAAAAGAGCCTAAGTTCAAGAAAGTAATCTCTTAGCTGCGGCGAGTTAGGTCTCAAACGCGCGCCGACGGTTTTAATTTTTCCAATTCGTTCGTTTACGCTCAACATGTTGTGGATTTTACCCGACAGATCGTTAAACCGCGCGGCGCTTTATCGGACGTTTTGATTTGCAATAAACCTAAAACCGCGCAGTTTCGCGCTTCTGCTTCTAGGATTTGAACGCAATTCGTCCGCTTTCGCCGTTATCGGTTTTTTGGTCAAAACCTCTCCAAATCGGCGATTGCCGCCGCACTCGCAACGAAGCGCGTTTGGCGGACATACGCACTCGCGCGCCCATTTTTTGAAACGATCTTTAACCATGCGATCTTCTAGCGAATGAAAAGAGATAACGGCTATAACCGCGCCGCTTGGCTTTATATTTTCGAGGCTATCGAGCAGTTTGCCAAGCTGATCTAACTCGCCGTTGACCTCGATTCTGATCGCTTGAAAAACCCGCGTGGCGCTATGGATTTTGCCTCGCGAAAAGTTAGCGGCGATCAAACCCGATAGCGCTTTGGCGCTATAAAACGGACGTTTTTTTATAATTAGCGACGCTATAGCTTTAGCGCGCGGCTCCTCGCCGTATTCAAAAAATAGGCGGCTTAACTCGCTTTCCTCGTAGCCGTTTATAACGTCGATCGCGCTAAAACGCGAGCTTTGATCCATGCGCATATCCAAACAATCCGAATTGAAGCCAAAACCGCGATCGCCGTCGTCAAGTTGCAAGGAACTAACGCCTAAATCGGCTAAAACGCCCGCGATCGGCTCTTTTATCGTCGCTATCTCGTCGGCAAACTCGGCGCGGATCGCCCTGAACCGATCGCCGAATATTTTAAGCCGCTTGGCGGAATAATCAAGCGCCGTTTGATCGCGATCTATGCCGATATACGCGATCTTTGGATAACGCGAAAGCGCCTCAAAAGCGTGTCCGCCGTAACCGAGCGTGCAATCTACCAAAACGCCGTCTTTAAGATCGCCAAAAAGCCCGAAAACCTCGTTTGTCAAAACGGGAGTATGCGGGCTTTGGCGTTCGTTTGCCGCGCCAATTCGCAAACGCGAAACTTCGCCGTTTTCGCGCTGCATTTTCAACCTATCATCGCGCTTATGATCGCGTTCATTGCGCCTAATAGCGGTTTTTTTAAGTCCGTCGCCAATACGACGATTAAAACGACTAAACCCCAAGCGCCGATACGATTAAAATATCGCGCCAAGTTAAACCCGAATATCGCCGCCAAATGCGCGATCGCGATTGCGCCGTCTAACGGAGGGATCGGCAGCAGGTTGAAAACCGCCAAAACCACGTTCCACGTAACCAGATAAAAAAGCAAAAAAAATAGAAAATTCGCCTCGTCCGCGCCCGTAAATAGAACGTTAATTAAAATCGCCGCGCAAAAAGCCAGAGCAAAATTATAAGCCACGCCCGCCAGCGAGACGACGATCATCGCCTTGTTTCCGCCGCGCTTTAAAACATGATAAACGTCGATCGGCACGGGTTTTGCCCAGCCGAATAGAAATCCAGAACCGCTTATCACAAGTAAAAGCGGCAGAGCGATAGTGCCGATCGGATCGATATGCTTGATCGGATTTAGGCTCAATCGCCCCTCGTTTTTAGCGGTCGAATCTCCAAACATATACGCCGCCAAGCCGTGCATAATCTCGTGTCCGATCACGGCGATCAACAGCGCGCCGATCATCGCCAAAACGTTAAGCGGATCGAACCTGTCCAGAAAGCCGCTCATAAGAGATTTTCAAGCCCTTTAAGCGTCAATCCAATGCGATCCCAGCGCACTTTATAACGCTCTCTATCCCACTTTTGCTTACATTTGGCGCTTCTTGGGTCTATATCGCCGCAAACTGCCGTCAGAGCTTCGTATTCGTTTTGGAATATACCCTCTTTCACCATACTTTCATAGCTTCTAGGTTCCCAACTAAAGTAGGAAAACCACGGCGAACCGACGATTAGATCGTAAGACACGCTACCCCAATAACGGCTATCGGCGCTACGATCGCGGTTATCGCCCATCATAAAGTAGCGCCCCTCCGGCACAGTGATCGGACCAAAGGCGTACATTTCCGGCTGAAGCGCTCCGCGCGCGCGCAACGTTTGGTCGTATTGAACGCCTTTATGCTCGTTTTTATACGGGTTTTTCACCCATAGCTCGTCGCCAAACGTCTCTATTTGATCTTCGGCGTAATTGGCGCGAATATACGCTTCGCCCTCGTTTGGACGTATGTATAGCGTTTCGCCGCGCACCATTACGCCGTCGCCGCCAAGCGCCACGCACCGCTTCACATAATGCAATTTCGGATTTATCGGATAGCGGAACACCACAACGTCTCCGCGCTTTGGTCCTTCTCCTACGATCAGATGTCCGTCTTCGTCAAAATCGGGCAAAACGGCGATCTCCAGCCAAGGAATATGCGGAGTCGGAACGCCGTAAACAAACTTTTTAACGATCAGGTGATCGCCTTCTAGTAGAGTGCTTCTCATAGAGCCGCTTGGAATCGCGAACGCCTGCGCGAAAAAGAAAATGGCAAGCAGCACGATGACTATTGTTCCCGTCCAAGAGTTGCTAAAACGGTATAGCTTAATTAACGCGGTTTTTATTTTGCTCATAGCTCTTTCTTAAATGCGGATTATTGAATCTTGCGCCGTTTGGCGGCTTTGATCGTGTTTGATAATAACATAGCGATCGTCATTGGTCCCACGCCGCCCGGCGTAGGAGTGATCCACGAGGTTTTAGGCGCGACTTCCTCAAAGGCGACGTCGCCGCGCGTTTTGCCGTCTATTCTATTGATGCCTATATCCGCTACGATCGCGCCCTCTTTTACCATATCGGCGGTTATAAGATTGGCTTTGCCAACGCCGACTACGAGAAGATCGGCTCTTTTCGTATGTTCGGCTAGATCGCTAGTAAAGATATGACAGACGTCTACCGTAGCTCCGGCGTTTAACAACAACGCCGCCATAGGTCTGCCGACGATATTGCTCGCGCCCACCACGCAGGCGTTTAATCCTTTGACCTCTATGCCGTTAGCCTCCAGCAATTTCATAACGCCGATCGGCGTGCATGGCGCGAAGCTATCCAGCCCCGTAAAAAGCCGTCCAAAATTGTGCGGGTGGAACCCGTCCACGTCTTTTTCAATCGCGATTTTCTCCAACAGTTCGCTCGCGTCGATATGTCGCGGCAACGGAAGTTGTATAAGAATGCCGTCTAAAAACGGATTGGCGTTCATCATCTTGATCGTGTCGATAATCTCTTGAAGTTTGAGGTTTTCCGGCATTGCGTGAACGACCGAATACACCCCGACCTCCTCGCACGCCTTAGCTTTCATTCGCACATACAACTCGCTTGCCGCGTCGGAGCCTACCAGAATTACCGCCAAGCCGGGTATAATTCCTCGCGTTTCTTTGAGGCGGAGAGTCTCTTTTTTTAAATCTTCTTTGATTTGCGCCGATAGTTTCTTGCCGTCGAGTAATTGCATCGGTTAATTATAGCGCTCTTACAATAGCGATAAAAATTGCGAGGTTTTTTATGCGTCTGTTTATAGGTTTGCTCGCCGCCGCCGCTTTATTTGGCGACGAGCCGTTTATTACGACTAAGGAGTATGGCGAAGCTATATACAAACGATACGAAACCCTTTCGTGCGCCGACTGCCACGGAGAGAGCGCGGAGGGCAAAACGCTGGCTTATTACGAGCGAAAACGCAAATTAGAGGCGATCTACGCGCCGAAACTGCGCAATTTAAGAGGCGACGAGCTAAAAAAAGGAATATCCAAACACGGCTTTGGACCGTCGTATTATTTGAGCGACGACGAGTTTAAGGCTTTAGCCGCGTATCTAAAGGACGATTAAGCCTTGTTTGGCGTTTCGCGCCCGCGTTTTACTCGCGCGACAAAAGCCAAATCCGCGCGATCGTCGTCGGTTGAGTTTCGTTTGCGCGAAACGCCCGAAAAACCGCCGCCGACTAGCTTCTAATCCGCGCGAATAATCGGCGAAAAGCGAGCGGCGCGGCTTCGGCTATATCTTGCGCGTTAATGATGCGAATGAACGTTTTTGTTTAAACCCATCGCTCGCGCTAGATTGCATACGCCAAGCTCGCACGCCTTTATCGCGTCCGACTCGGCGTTTTTTAGATCGCCTAGGTCTTTATAGGCGTTTCCGCGATTATTATACGCGCCGCCGTCGCTTGGCTCTAGTTTAATCGTTTCGCCAAAATCGGCGATCGCCTTTTCATAATCGCCCGAATATGCGTATGCGAATCCGCGATTGTTGTAAGCGCTCTTCTGTTTCGGATCGAGTTTAATCGTTTCGCCAAAATCGGCGATCGCCTTTTCGTAGTCGCCCCATTGCGCGTGCGCTACGCCTCGCGCGCTATAGGCTTTGGCGTTTTTTGGATCGAGTTTGATCGCCTGATCGTAGTCGGCGATCGCGCTGGAATAAGCGCCGCGCTCGCGGCGGATATTTCCGCGCGCGACGTAAGCCTCCGCGTCTTTTGGATTGCGCTCGATCGCGCGCGTAAGCCGATCTGTTTCGTCGTTAGAATCGCCGCTTGCGGTTGTTTCCATAGAGTGCGAATGAGCCGAGAGCGTATCCGTAGCGGCTATCGCCGCGATCAGCGAACAGACGATCGCCGCGGATTTAACTAGTTTCATATTTTCTCCTTACAAAAGCGAGATTATGACAAAACGCGCATTAGACGCAATGATTATAAAAGTCAAAACCCATTATATCGCGTCGTTAAAAATGGGGGCGGCTAAAATATCGTCGTGAAAACGCTGGCGATAATAGGGCAAAGCGCGTCGGGCAAGAGCGATCTGGCGCATAAAATAGCGCGTAAAACAAACGCCGCGCTACTCTCTATGGATTCGCTCGCGGCGTATAAAAGAATAGAGATCGCTTCGGCAAAGCCGACCAAGCTGGAGCGCGAAAATTTGATCTATTTTGGATTAGACCTTGTGGAGCCTCGCGATCGATTCGGCGCGGACGAGTTTGTCGCCGAGTTCTTACGCGCCAAAGCCTTTTGCGAAGCTAATGATCGCGATTTAATTATTGTGGGCGGCAGCGGTTTTTATCTTAGCGCTTTAACGTTCGGGCTTTCGCCGATTCCAAAAATAACGCCGCGGATCAAAGCGCAAGTAGCCCAAACGCTGCTGGACGTTCGCGGCGCCTACGCGCTATTGAAGACAATCGATCCTCCTTATGCGGAGAAGATTGCGCCAAACGATCGCTATCGTATTGAAAAGGCGCTTTTGATCGCGCTATCAAGCGGCAAGCCGCCTAGCGAGTGGTTTAGCCTATATCCGCCCAAGCCGATCTTGCCAGACGCGAAAGCGGCGATTTTAACGCTTGCGATCGAGGCTTTGCGCGAGCGCGTCAAACACAGAACTAAACAGATGCTAAAAAACGGGCTTATCGGCGAGATTGAAAACCTGCTTAAGATAGCGCCGCGAAACGCGCAACCTATGAGGGCGATCGGCGTAAAAGAGACGATTGATTATATCGACGGGAAAATAACCGTCGGCGATCTTGAAAATCTAATCAATATCCACACCGCGCAGTTTGCCAAGCGGCAGCGGACATACGACAAAGGGCGCTTCAAAAACGCGATCGCGCTTGAGGCGCGCGAGCTGGAAACTTTTGCCGTCAATTATCTTGCCCGATGAGAGCCGCCGCCAAATAGCGTTTAACGCTTCGATACCGATCTAGTCGCGCGCGTGTTTCAAAACTAGCCTCATATCTTTTTCGTCGATTACGACGTTCGCCTCTTTTTTCAAGACCTCTTTGGCGCAAAAGGCGATTTTTGTCGCGGCGTATTTGAACATCGCGCGATCGTTCGCCCCGTCGCCAACGGCGATAGTGTCCTTAGCGTCTATTCCAAGCAGGCTTTGAAGGCGCCGAAGCATGTCGCCCTTAGAGAAACCAAAGAGCATTTCGCCGCCGACCTCTCCCGTTAAAACGCCGTTTTTATGGCGAAGTATATTTGCGAACGACGCGAGCGCGCCGAGTTTTTTGGCGGCGGGGTCTGTGGCTATATGAAAGCCGCCCGAAAAAATAACCGTCTTATAACCGCGCCGCCTTAGCTCCGTTACGCACTCGATCGCGCCGTTTATCAGCGGCAGGTTTTCGCATATTTTTACCGCTTCGTCGTAGCGCATTCCTTTTAGCGCCAACGCGCGGCGCGAGATCGCCTCGTAAAAATCCATTTCGCCGTTCATCGCTTCGCGAGTGATCGCGGCGATCTCCTCGCCTTTGCCGAAGGCTTGCGCCAAAATATCGATCGTTTCGCCGTCCATTAACGTAGAGTCAAAATCAAAAACGCAGAGTTTCATCTCGCTCCTTTCGCGTTCGTAATCCTATCAAAGCGGCGGCTTGCCGCAAGTCGCTTTTAGCGCCAAAATTCGCTAAGATCGCAACAAATTAAGGAACGGGCTTAGCGTATGTTTGAAACATTGATAGAAAAATTGCGAGAGGGGAGTTGGCTTACGCTCGAGACAAACCCCGCTAAGAGCGCCAGCTTTCAACCGATAATCGACAAACTTGCCGAGTTGGAGATTGACAAAAAAATAGACGCTTGGAGCGTTACCGATAACGCGTTGTCGCAACTTCGTTACGGCTCTATTTTTGCGGCTATTAAACTTCAGGCGGCGTTTAACAAGCCCGCGATCGCCACAATCAGCATGCGCGATCGCAATCTTATCGGCATTCAATCGGATATTCTAGGCGCGAACGAGGCGGGCGTTAGGGCTTTTTTGAGCGTTACGGGCGATCCGGCGAGCATGAGCGATCAGCCTCGCGCGAAGGGCGTTTTTGAGGCGAACAGCGTCGAGTTTCTGAAAATAGCGCATTTTTTTAATCGCGGGATCGATTACGCCGGCAAAACGATCGCGCCCGCGCCAAAGCAGATTTATCCGTTCGCCGTCTGCAATAGTTACGCGAAAAACGCGGCGAGTCTTAAACGCAAGATCGCCAAAAAGATAGGCGCGTCGGCGATCGGCGTGATTTCGCAACCCGTTTTTTCGATCGAGGACGCGCTTTTTTTGCGAGCGCTGTTTGACGAGGCGCGCGCCGAGTTTGACGACGAACGCGCAAACGCTAGGCTGGTTGTAGGCTTTTTTCCGCTTGCGCGCCTAAAAACCGCGCAATTTTTGCAGTCGCGCGTTCCGGGCGTTCGCGTCGGCGATCGCTGGATCGACGCGCTCTTTGCGGCTAACGCTAAAGGCGAAGAGGAGGAAAGCAGGGCGGGTTTCGAGATGAGCGCGGAGCTTTTACGCGCCATGCGCAAGGAAAATCTGCCCGTTCATATTATGAGCGCGAATAAGTTTGAGTTAGCCGCGCAGCTAATCGACTACGCGGCGTAGCAACGATCCAAACTTGCTCAAGCCTATTTTATAGCCAAACGCGAATTGCATGGCAAGTCTATCGATAAAGCGGCGTAGCTCGGGCGGCTAAAAGCCTCGCGTTTTGGGAAATCGGACGCGAGGTTTTTTGTTGTCTTATATTTATGAAAACCGCGCCGGAACGTCTTTTAGTTTGCGCGATAAGGTTTCGTTTGTAAGCGCCGCCAAATATAAAATTAAACGCGATCGATAAACTTAAACCATTTTGGCTACGCCTCTAAAACGCGAAAACGCATAGGCGCGGCTTATCGCGCGTATTTTCGTCTAAAAGTAATTTTTAGCGATATGTTTATTACGCGCCAAAAAAGCGGGAGCTGGCGGCGCAATCCAAGGCAAGCGCGCCGCTTGTCGCGTTCCAAAAAAGGACGTTTGCGCAATATAAAGGGGGCTTGTTCTAAACGACGTTGTATTACATATAACAAATGGGCGCGTCAAAAAGGGGCGAGGCGAACGCGTTAAACTCCTTATGTTTGTTTAACGTTTGTCGCGCGCCAAAAAAAAGAAACGTTTGTATAACAAAGGCTTGTTCTGTAAGCGTCGCTACGCGACAAAGAGGCGAGGCGTTTTGTTTTCTTTTGCCGTCTAAAAAAACGTCGAAGCTAATAATGCCGCCATTTTATAGCGTGGCGGTCCGGACGGGGCTCGAACCCGCGACCTCCGCCGTGACAGGGCGGCGCTCTAACCGACTGAGCTACCGAACCACGCAATTTTAGAACTGGTGGTCGCTACTGGGCTCGAACCAATGACATCCACCTTGTAAGGGTGGCGCTCTACCAACTGAGCTAAGCGACCGCAATCGTATTTTAGCGTTTTAGTTCTTTGGCGTCCCCAAGAGGATTTGAACCTCTGTCGCCGCCTCGAAAAGACGGGGTCCTTGGCCGCTAGACGATGGGGACCTAACCGTCCGCGCTATTTTCTGGTGACCCGTGTTGGATTCGAACCAACGACCCTCTCATTAAAAGTGAGATGCTCTGCCAACTGAGCTAACGGATCCAAAAATCGCGAGGCGCAATACTAGTAAAAAATGCCTTTAGCGTCAATAAAAAACGCCGATTTTTTAGCTTTTTCACCAAATTTCGCGTTTAAGCGCGCATATAGGTTTCGCGAACGGGCGCGATCTCACGCGTAGCGCTCCTTCGCGTCCACCTGCGCGATCTCCGCCGTATCCAAGTCAAACCGCTTGCCGCGCCGTTTAAAAATTGCCGCGCTAAGTTTATAGCCATAGACGCAACCCGTGTCGATTCCAAGCGCGTGCTTATCCCTTCGTATGTCGCTCGGCGTATGTCCATACACCGCGAAACCTTGATTGCCATTATACAGCTCGGACCAGAAACGATAATCCATCGCGCCCGCGCCGACATAGCGCAACCTTGTTAGTATGGATAACTGATCGTCGTTTAGGCAATCTAAACGCATCGAATTGGTAAGCCCCGCGTGAACTACGACGATATTGGCGATTCTTAAAAATCGCGGCGACGAAAAAATATAGGCGACGTCGTTCGCGTTCAGTTTATTAAAGAATTCCAAATATCCGTTCGATTCGATCGGCTCGCCCGCTTTTTTCGCCGCCGCAATATCGAGCAGTTTCTCCTCGTGGTTGCCTATAATAGTTATTACGCCCTCGTTTCTAGCGTATCTAAGCGTTTCTAGCGGTTTTGGTCCTTTGCTGAACAGATCGCCCACGCTAATCTCGCAGTCGCTTGCGCCTACGCCGATCTTTTGGCGTAGCTTTCGCCATTCGTCCAAACAGCCGTGAATATCGCCGTAAATTACGATTCGTCCCATAAGCGAAGTTTAGCTAATTGCGGCGGCAAAAGAAGAAAGCGGCTTACGATCGCCGACGAGCTAGATTGGTAAAGCGGCTAGCAGCAATCCAAAGCGGATAAAGAGAGCCGCGATCGCGCGTCGTTCGCGATCGCGGCAAAACGGCGATTTCGTAGGTAAATTACGCCTTTTAGCCGTTTAAGGGGCGACGGACGGAGCCGCTCCGTATTTGTTTTCGCCCTCGTCTCCCTTTTGCGCCCATAGGTAGAGGTTATATAACGGGACCAAAAGCCACCAGCCGACCTGACCAATATCGTGCAATCTGCGAATTTCCGCGCTTATCAACGGGATCAGCGTAAATAGCCCAAACAGCGACGATAACGGCGTAACCGGAACGCCTAAGACGACGATAAAGATAACGGAGTCAATTACGCTCAAGACGATTGAAATAGCAATCGTTACTAACGCAATCGTCCAAAAATGCCGCCTTCCTATTCGACCGGCGAACGCGCCTCCCTCTAGCGCCTTTTCGCGATTAGACAAAGCGCCGTATGTTTCCTTGATATAGCTAAGCCATACCTGAAACCAACCCTTAACTGCCTCCATTCTAACTCCCCCTAAATAGTTTTGTGTAGGAACAATCGCGAATTCTATCCGTAATGCGCTTAAAAATTAGCGTAAAATAAGATGGAGCGGCGAGGTTAAGGGATAAAAATCTTGCCGCGAACGGCGTTTGCTATTTTCTAAATTTATGGAAGTTTAAGGAGCGCGTAAAACTCGACCGTTTAAATAAGCGTAAACTTAATATAATTTAATTCTTGAGTAACTTTATCTACAAAGGTGAAATTATGAGCGAAAGCTGGAGACCGGAGACCGCCGCCATTCACGCGGCATACGACAACAAGAGCGGCGAGGGGACGATGGCGGTGCCAATCTACCAAACCACCGCATACGAGTTTGGCAGCGCGGAAACGGCGGCAAACCGCTTCGCGCTGAAGGAGCTTGGCAATATCTACACGCGGCTAAACAACCCGACCGTCGGCGTTTTGGAGGGGCGTTTTGCCGAAGTGGAGGGCGGCGCGGCGGCGCTCGCTACATCTAGCGGCGCGGCGGCGGTTTTCTATTCGATTGCCAATCTAGCCGCTTCGGGCGAAAATATCTTGCTTGCCAACAAGATTTACGGCGGCACGCTTAGCTTGACGCAATACACGATCAAACGTTTTGGGATTGAAACGCGCATATTCGATCCGCAAAAACCGGAGACGATCGAGCCGCTTATCGACGATAAAACGCGGGCGATTATCTTTGAGTCCATCAGCAACCCCTCGATTGATATAGCCGACGTCGAGCCGATCGTCGCGATCGCCAAAAAGCATAAGATCGCCACGATCGTCGATAACACCGTCGGCACGCCCTATCTGTTCCGCCCGTTTGATTGGGACGTTGACGTAAGCGTCCATAGCCTTAGCAAATATACGAGCGGGCAAGGGCTTGGCATAGGCGGCATTATCGTAGAGCGCAAAGGGTTAAACGAGCTTTTAATCGGCAATCCGCGCTACAAGCACTTTAACGAGCCTGATTATAGTTACCACGGGCTAGTTTATGCCCAGTTACCGTTTCCGCTTTTTACGCTTAGGGCGCGGCTTAGTTTGGCGCGGGATATTGGCGCGATCGCTCAGCCGTTCGCAGCGTGGCTATTTTTGCAGGGGCTAGAGACGCTTAATTTGCGGATTAAGCGCCACAGCGAAAGCGCGCTTACCGTCGCCAAATGGCTAAAAACGCACAAAAAGGTTCAGTCGGTTAATTACCCGCTGTTAGAGGGCGACAAAAACTACGCTTACGCCAAAAAATACCTTACGGGTTACGCGAGCGGACTGCTTAGCTTTGAGGTGGGCGATCTGGAGTTTGCTAAGCATATCCTTAATACGACGAAAATCTTCAGCCGCGTCGTTAATATCGGCGATAGTAAGTCGATCATCACGCACAGCGCCAGCACGACGCACCAGCAACTGACCGAACGGGAGCAAGCCGATTGCGGAATCACCCCGGGACTTGTGCGGTTGTCGATCGGTTTGGAAGCGCCGGAAGACCTGATTGCGGATTTGGAGCGGGCGCTTAACGTCTAAATTGCGCCGCTACCCGCGCTCTCTTAAGCGCGGGAAATTAGGCTTACCCGCGTTAGGGTAAAGAGTCGTTAAAAACGCCCCGCCAATTTGTATGGCGAAAATATAATTATCTCAATTATCAATTTGATGTTCATTAGCTTTAGAATTAAGCCGCCCGTTGGCTAACGGCTTGCGCGAGGAAAATTACCGCGCAATCAACTATCTTAGTTAAGAAACGGCGCAAAGCGCCGCCTCTGCGGTAAGCGACAATGACCGCTCGCGCAAAAGCGTCAAACGACGACGAGCGTGATTGAACGG
Source organism: Helicobacteraceae bacterium (assembly GCA_031258155.1). Lineage (NCBI taxonomy): Bacteria > Pseudomonadati > Campylobacterota > Epsilonproteobacteria > Campylobacterales > Helicobacteraceae > Helicobacteraceae bacterium. The sequence continues at coordinate 20,036 of JAIRNH010000003.1, forward strand.
CTTCGCCGGCACGGCAAAGCGTCAAACGGCGCTAACGCTCCCCGTGCGTAGAGCAACTGCCGCGTCTGCGCGCGTCGGTTTTCAACGCCACAAAGCGCGGAAAGTTCGGATATTTCGCCGCTTAAACGACAATTCGCGTTTTTTTTTGGCGCTCATATGTTCTGCTTAAAATACGCGGGCGAGATCGGTGTCGGGGTGGTTGCCGCACCTGCGGTAGTCGTCAAAATCGATCAGCAGGTTATGCCGCCGCCGAATCTCCTGCAAACCTTGCGCTAAGCGGACGTAATACTCCAGCGATCCGCTTGTCTGATTATGGCGGGCGCCAAGTTCGCTGCCCGGTCGCGGTTGCCAGACCGTAAAGATCACGCTAACGCCGTGCCGCGCGAAATCTTCCGCTTCGTTCAGGACAAGGTTTAGCCCCTCTTCCTCGCTTTTTACGCCGTGCGGACGCGCAAGCTCCACGCCAGCCACAAAACCCGTATTGACGCGGTTTTCGCCAAACACCTCCACCGCGTCGAAAAGCCGCTTTTTCCACTCCTTGTAGCCCACCCACTTTGCCTTGCCCGGGCAGTATTGGTTAAACAGCTCTTCGCTTAACGCCTCGATATTGCAAGTGAGGCTAGATACGCCCGTGTTGTCGTATAGCGTCTTTAACTGCTCTTTAGTAAGCGCCGAGCAGATCAGCTGCGAAGGAAACTTGGGCGTATTAAAGTTTTCGCCGATCGCTTGCAATACCTCTATATAAAACCGCGCCTCCCTATCAAACGGCTTTTCGCCGTGAAAATCGCTGCCGCTAGAGAGGCAGATCGCCGTATATCTGCCTTTTTCTTTTAGCGCCTCGCCGATTGTTTCGCGCACGTCGTCGATCTTCACGCGCGTTTGCATTGCTATCTCTTCGCGTTGCGCCTTGAGGTGATTTACTATGTCGCAAAACTTACACCCGCCGCCGCCCTCGTTCGCCGTCCAGAAATGGCAATAGCGATTTGGAATCACGTAAAGGCGCTGAGGGCGCGCGCTGATCACGTTTTGCATAATCGCGCCGCTTTTGGCGCGTTTGTCGTAATAGTCGGGTTTCTCCCAGTAAAAAACCTCTTCGATCGGCTCGCCGTTATCGGTTATAAAGAGCCGTCCGTCGATCAGATCGACCACATACGGGTTGTTTTCGATCGGCGTGGGCAGTCCGATAATCGACGTGCCGTCTCGCATAACGAGCGCCTCGGGGCGTTTGTCGATTCTGCCGTCCCTAGAACCAAAAAGGTGCGTGCCGAAGTTTTGATGTTTCGCGGGATCAAACGCCGAAAGCGCGCCGCTCGTATATGCCACGCCGCGTCTGTGCGCGTCGGTTTTCAGCGCCACAAAGCGCGGAAAATTCGGATATTTCGCCGCGACTTCGTTAAACGACAATTCGCGTTTTTTGGCGCTCATACGTTCTCCTTAAAATACGCGAGCAAGATCGGTGTCGGGGTGGTTGCCGCACCTACGGTAGTCGTCAAAATCGATCAACAGATTATGCCGCCGCCGAATCTCCTGCAAACCTTGCGCTAAGCGGACGTAATACTCCAGCGATCCGTTGCGGCGCCCCGCGAACGCCGATCCCTGATTGGGATTCCATACGCAGTGAATAGCGCTCACGCCATGCGCCGCTAGATCGTCCGCTTCGCTTAGATACCGCTCCAACGCCTCGTCCTCGCTCCTGAAGCGCGTAGGCTCGGCAAGCTCCACGCCGCCCACCGTTCCCGTATTGACGCGATTTTCGCCAAACACCTCTACCGCGTCGAATAGTCGGCGCTTCATCTCCTTATAGCCGATCCATTTGGCTTTGCCCGGACACACGCGGTTAAACTGCTCCTCGTCTAGCGTCTCTATATCCATAGTAACGCTGGATACGGGCGTGTTGTCGTAAATGCGTTGAAGCTGATCTTTTTTCATCGCCGTGCAGATTAGTTGAATGGGGATTTTAGGCGCGCTAAAACTTTCGCCCACCGCCCGCAAAGCCTCGATATAGTAATCCGCCTCGCTATCGAACGGGGTCTCGCCGCGAATGTCGCTGCCGCCGGTAACGCAGATCGCCGTATATCGCCCGCGCTCTTTTAGCGCTTCGTTTAACGTCTCCCTTATGTCCGTTAAATCGAGCTTGGTCGGCATAGCGACCTCGTTTTTCGCCTGCTTTAAGTTGCTCACTATATCGCAGAACTTACACCCGCCGCCGCCCTCGTCGCTCCAGAACCAGCAGTAACGATACGGCGAGAGCGACAGCCGTTGAGGGCGCGCGCTGATCACGTTTTGCATAGCGATCCCGCCGCTTGTTTTTTTGTCGTAGTAATCTGGCTTCTCCCAATAAAAGACCTCTTCGATCGGCTTGCCCTGATCGGCGACGTATAGCTTGCCGTCGATCGCGTCTATTATGTATGGGTTTTGCTCGATAGGCGCGGTGGTAACGACCAGCGACGTTCCGTCGCGTAGCCACATACCTTCGGGTCGTCCCGTGATTTTGCCGTCGCGGTTGCCGAAAATATGCGTGCCTCCGCCTTGATGAACGGCGGGATCGAACAGCTCCAACGCCGCGTCGGAATATAGCACGCCGCGCCGCTGAATATCGATTTTCAGCAGCGGCAGACGGGGGAAATCGGGATATTTCGCCGCTACCTCGTCAAAGGTTAGCTCGCTTCGTTGAACGCTCATAGATTATCCTTTTTAGCAAGCTGATCTAGATGGACAAAATACGGGCGCGCCGCCTGTTCCTCGGCGATTCGCGTAGAGGGCGTTTCGTCCTTGACGCTAACGATCTCATAGCGCCACACGCCCGCGATTGCGCGTCCGCCGTAGCGCTCTTGCGCCGCTTCGTAGGCGCGGGTAAACTCCTTGCCCGAAACAATGTTGCGCGAGGCTTTGACGGAGAACTGATAGGTCTTTTTATCGGGCGTAATTAGCAAAATCGCGATCGGCTTGTCAAACCAGATCGCGCGGGTTAAATTGCGGTTGGTTTCGGAGCTTTCCAAAATCTCCCACGATTCGATCAGTTCGCCGCTCCAACGTAGCGATCCCTTACATACCGAATGCGGCGCGCCGTTTTCGTCCAGCGTCGTGAGGACTTTGATCGCCCCCTCCTCGTTAAAACGCGACAACGCCTCTTGTAAAAGCGCGTCGTTACTTTTCGCACGGCTCATTTTTTTTCTTATTGTTGATATTTCAAAGCGGAATACTACACTTTAGTTGCTTAAATGGGTTCAAAAATGCAACGCAACAATATAGAGGGCGTAGCTTTAGCCTTGTTTAGCGTATTATCACCTGGCTGATAGGCGTCTTTCGCGCGAATAGACGTCTCTTTAACTATCGGAGCTTTCATTTTTGCGTAGTTATGCTTTGGCGTATTTGTTGCAAGCGGTTTTCTATCCGCCGTAAATGCCGCCGAAGGCAGGTTATCTACCAAGACGCTTTGCTCTATAAGCGTCGCCTCTTTTTCTTTGCCGCCAGCAATAAACCATAGTTTTCCTAATGGCGCGCAACCTTACAGCGCGGCAAACTTGACGTTGAAAAGCTCGGCTTTCTCCGGCGAAGCGGCTATAGCTTTTTCAAAAGCGGCAAGCAGCCGTTTTTCTAATTCGCGCCTTTAGACGGTAACCTTCAACTCTTTGGGCAAAATAATCTTCGCTTTCGCCCGCGTAAGGGCGAATAAAATCCGTATAGTACTGGCTACCGACGTCGCGAAGCTCGATCCGCGCGCGCAAATAATCGGAGATAAGCGCGGTTTTAGGCGCGGCGGGAGCTGGGATAGCGCTCGCTGGAACGTCTTCTAATCTCAAATATCCCGCCGGCGGTATGCCTACCGGATGGTCGTTCTCAACATAAGACGGCAATAACAATACGTTAAGCGCTTTCAAGTAGTTCATAGTCGTTTCAGTCAGATTCCGACCGTCTATAAACTCCTTAAAAAAAGCGTCCGCGGTTTGCGCGAACGTCTTTGCCGCTTTTTCGGATAACGCGCCGCGCGCCGATACAAAACTTTGCGCGACCCTTTTTGAAAATCCAAAATCGCTCATAGCCCGCTCGACTACCGCCTCTTTATTCGCAACCCTCGCTTCATACGAATTCGCGTAAGTTTTTGGCGCGTAGGTTTGATCGATTTCGCTCTGTCGATCAACGGATGGATTTTCCGCTTCGGCGATCGTATCGATCGGCGCGATATAAGTTTCGCTTTGTCGCGCGATAAGCGTTAGGCTTTCCGTCTTTTTTTTTCGGCTCGGCGCCGTTTGGGCGCGAAGTTTCCTCCGCGCCTTTATTAACTCTCAACGTATCGGCGTAATTAAGCGGTTTTTGCCAAAGCGCGCCGAGCGCCGCCGAGAGAGGATTAAAATAGCCCATTAGACGCTCCTTAAAGTTATCCGTTGATCCAAATCGGACGCAAGCAAAGTTTCTTTTAACGCGCAAAGCGCCCAAAACTTTAGATCGCATAACTAAACGGCGCGTCGAGATCGCCGAAAAACGCTTTGTAGATCGCCGATTTTTGCCGCGCGAATTCGGCGCTAACGCGGTTGCGCGGCGAGCTAAGCTCTATGCGGTGAATCGCCTCGATCCCGCCCTTGCCCATCACCACCACGCGCTCTCCTAGATAGACCGCCTCGTCTATATCGTGCGTTACTAGGATCATCGTGATCTTTTCGGCGCTCCATATACGCAAAATCTCCTCTTGCAGGCGGATTTTGGTGATCGCGTCAAGCGCGCCTAGCGGCTCGTCGAGCAGTAGCAGTTTCGGGCTGTTGGCGAGCGCTCTAGCGATCGCCGCTCTTTGCGACATGCCGCCGCTTAGCTCGCGCGGATAGCGTCGCTCGGCGCCGCTTAGTCCTACTAGCGCCAGCTTTTCTCGCGCGATCTCGTTTGCGTTTGGCGTATCGGGCGGCAAGCTGAACTTGATATTGTCGATCACGTTCAGCCACGGCAACAGGCGGTGATCTTGAAAGATAAAGCCGCGCTCGCGGCTTGGTTTGCCCACCGGTTTGCCCTCGAAGATCGCCTCGCCGCCGCTTGCCGTCTCCAACCCGCCGATAATCCTAAGAAGCGTCGATTTGCCGCAACCGCTCGCGCCTATGATCGATACGAACTCCCCGCGATCGACGCTCAAGCTGACCTTGTCCAGAACGCGGTTTTCCGCGCCCTTTTTTGAAAACGTCTTGCTTAGATCGCGAATTTGCAAAATCAGTTCTACTGCCACCTGATCGCCTTTTTGGTGATCTTGCGAAGCAGATCGTCTAGCAGTTTGCCGATCACGCCGATAATCAGCATTCCCAAGATCACCATATCGGGGCGAGCGAGCGATCGCCCGTCCATCAGCATATAGCCGATCCCCGCTTGAGCGGCGATCAGCTCGGCGGCTACGACGCATATCCACGCCATGCTAAGCCCCAAACGAATGCCCGCCATAATAAACGGCAGCGCGCCCGGCAAGATCACGCGGGCGATCACGCGCCGACGCGAGGTTTCATAGACTTTGGCAAGCTCCAGAAATTTTGGATCGATGTTTTTGATCCCCTCCACCGTGTTTATTAGGATAGGAAAAAACGCGCCGATCGCGATAATGTAGATTTTCGATCCCTCGCCTATGCCAAACCACAAAATCGCCAGCGGTATCCACGCGATCGGCGGGATCGGCTGGATTACCTGCAAGATTCCTTCCGTTAGCCGCTCCGCCGCGCGCGATAGCCCGATTACGATTCCAAGCGTTAAAGCGAGAACCAGCGCGATCGCAAAGCCTTCCAAGACGCGGATTATGCTTGCCTTCGTGTGTTGCCAGAGCGTCCCGTCCTCGACGAACTCTACGCCCGTAGCCACCACGTCTTCGGGCGGCGGCATTGTGTAGGGCTGAATCCAACCCGCCAAATCAGCTCCCTTCCATACCGCGATCAGCGCCAGAGGCAAAATTAGATATTGCGCTACCAAACCAGCCCGTCGCAACATAATCTAAATCCCCGCCAGATCGATATATTTCTCGCTGACAAACGCGTCAATATCCACGTTTTTGCGAATAATTTTCTCTTTTAGCAGATAGTTTGCGACGTCGGCGATCTCTTTTAGATCGCGCGGCGTAAATTTGATGTGAAAATCCATTCGCGCAAGCGACGCGGCGGTTACGTCAAGAGGCAGCTTGTATGCGGGCGCGAGTAGTTTTGCCGCCTCTTTTGTGCGGTTGCTTACATATTTCGCGCCGCGATCAAGAGCGCGGATATACGCCGCCAAAACCTCAGGGTGTTTCTCGGCGTAACCGCTTCTCGCGTAGGCGATAATGTTGCCCTGTTTTATCCCCTCGCCGTCGGCTACCACCCGCGCTTTACCGGAGAGCGTAAGCAGACTGATGTAATGCTCCCAAGTCATCGCGCCGTCGATCTGCTTGTTTTCCAGCGCGATCGGAATCTCGTTCGCGCCTAGATTGATATGCTCGAACTCCTCGCTTTTCACATTGTGCTTCTCTTGCAAAAGCGCGAGCAAGTGTTGCACGTAGGTTCCCTTGCCGTAGGCGATCTTTTTGCCTCTTATGTCCTCGAACCTCTTGATTGGCGAGTCGATCGGCGCGACCAGCGCCATCGCCTTTTCGCCCGCGGCGATATTGGCGAACGCCACTATGTCAAGCCCCACAGATCGCGCGATAATCGCGGGCTGATCGCCCAAAATCGCCGCGTCTATATCGCCGCTTCGCGCCGCCTCGTTGATCAGCGGACCGTTTTCAAAGACGTTCCACGTATAGGTCGCGCCGACTTTGTTTAGCTCCTCGTCCAGATACCCCAGCTCCTTCGCCGCCCAGAGCGGCGCGTGAAGCGGGTATGGCGTGGTGGCGATCCGTAGCGTCGGCTTATCCGCGCCAGATAGATCGCACGCCAGTAGCGCGATCGCGGCGAGCGCCGCAATGCCAAAGCGCCTCATATCCCCGCCCTTTCGATATATTCGGCGGTAATGAACTTGTCGATATCCACGTCGTTTCGGATCAGTCGCTCTTTAAGCAAGTAATCTTTAACCGATCGGATTTCGGCTATGTCGCGCTCGTTGAATTTCGTGTATAGCTTTTGGTTGCCGAATACCTTGATAAACGTGTCGCGATCGAGCCTGAAAATCGGCGAGAGTAGCTTATACGCCGCCTCTTTATCGCCCTCGATCCGCTTCGCGCCGCGATCAATCGCTCTAATATACGCCGCGACGACTTCGGGGTGTTTTTCGGCGAACGATCGCGTTACATAGCTTACTCGGTTGGTCAGCTTCAGTCCAACGCCGTCGGCGATTAGCCGCGCCCTGCCTTCCGCGATCAGCTTGGTTAAGGTGTGATCCCATGTCAGCGCGCCGTCCACGTCGCCGCGATCGAGCGCGGCGCCAATATCCTCCGCGCCTAGATTGACGTGATCTATGTCGCTTTTACCTAATCCGTTTGCCTTGAGCAGCAGATCGAGCAGGTGATGCACCGTCGATCCCTTGCCGTAGGCGATCTTTTTGCCTTTTATATCTTTAACGGATTTGATCGGCGAATTTGGCGGAACAATCAACCCAATCGTGCGCTCGCCCGATCCCAAATTGGAGATCGCGATTATGTCCAGCCCCGCCGATCGAGCGGTGATCGCGGGCTGATCGCCTGAAACGCCCAAATCCGCGCTGCCTCCGCTTAGCGCTTCATTTACCAGCGGTCCCGCCGCAAACTCGTTCCACGTATATGCCGCGCCGACTTTCTTAAACTCCTCGTCAAAGTAGCCTAGCTCCTTTGCCGCCCAGAGCGAGGCGTAGGCGGGCGTTCTTTGCGCGGCGATCCGTAGCGTCGGCTTATCCGCGCCAGATAGATCGCACGCCAGTAGCGCGATCGCGGCGAGCGCCGTAAAACCAAAGCGTCTCATATCCCAGCCGCTTCGATATATTTTGTCGTTACGAACTCTTTTATATTTACGTCTTTTTTGATGATCCCCTCTTTAAGCACGTAGTTTTTGACCGTCTCGATCTCTTTAACGTCGCGCGGCAGGAATTTGGCGTAATACTCAAAGTGCGAAAAGACCTTTTCTAATACTTCGGGCGTAACTTTGAAGGTCGGCGAGAGCAGTTTTGCCGCCGCTTTGTTGTCTTTGTTGATGTATTGCGAGCCGCGTTCGATCGCTTTGATATACGCCGCTAAAACTTCGGGGTGTTTAGCCGCGAAGTCTCGCTTGATATAGGAGATGTTGTTGCCGAGTTTAATCCCCGTTCCGTCGGCTACCACGCGCGCCTGACCCGACTCGACTAGCAGGCTAATATACTGCTCCCAGATCACCGCGCCGTCGATCTGCCCCGTTATGATCGCGGTTGGAATATCGCCGGCGGCTAGATTGATATGCTCAAAATCGCCGTTTTTCAGCCCCGCGTTATTGACCAGTAACGCCAGCAGGTGTTGCGCGTATGTGCCTTTGCCGTAGGCGATCTTTTTGCCTTTGACGTCCTTTACCTCTTTTATGGGCGAATCGATAGGGACGATCAGCGCCAAAGCCTTTTCGCCGATTCCGAAATTGGCGAATATCACGATGTCCAGCCCGACCGATTTGGCGATGATCGCGGGCAAGTCCGCCATCATTCCTAGATCAATGCTACCGCCGCGCACCCCTTCATTGACCAGCGGTCCGTTGCCGAAAACGTTCCACGTATAGGTCGCGCCTATCTTCTTGAACTCCTCGTCCAAATACCCCAGCTCTTTCGCCGCCCAGATCGGCGCGTAAAGCGGGTATGGTTGAGCGCCGATTCTTAACTCCGCTTTGGAGCCGTGATCGTGATCGGCGAAAACAAAACTCGTCATAGCTAAAAACGCAAAAAACAGTTTTTTCATCGTTGTTCCTTTCCTAGTTTGCAAAATGCTGATTTAGCAAGTTGGTATCAAACGCGCCGCCCGTTACCGTGTCGCTAACCGTAATGGGTTTTTTGCCGTCGAGTAGCGGAAACACAAGCTCGGCGAAGCGCACCGCCTCTTCGAGGTGAGGATAGCCCGATAGCACAAAGGTATCCGCTCCTAGCGCCTCGTATTCTTTAAGCCGTTCGGCGACTGTTTTGGGATCGCCCACAAGCGCCGTTCCCGCGCCGCCGCGAATAAGCCCTATGCCCGCCCAGAGATTGGGCGCGACCGTCAGCTTGCTTCTGTCGCCTTTGTGCAGATCGGTGATTCTATGCTGTCCTACGGAATCGGAGACGTTCTGAATATGCTGCGCCTTTTGGATAATCTCGTCGTCTAGTTTGCTGATGAGTTTATCGGCGGCTTCCCAAGCCTCTTTTTCCGTTTCGCGGACGATTACTTGCAGGCGAATGCCGATTCGCACCTCTCTGCCGAGTTTCTTAGCGCGGGCTTTTACGTCCTTGATCTTTTCGGCGACCTGCTCTAGCGGTTCGCCCCAACTTAGGTAAGCGTCGATATGCTTTGCCGTAAGATCGTGCGCCGCGTCGGAGGAGCCTCCGAAATAGAGCGGCGGGCGCGGTTTTTGCGGTCCCCAGAAAAGATTTATCGCGTCTTTAACGCGGTAATATTTGCCGTTGTGCGTTACCTTGTCGCCGCCAAGTATCTTTTTCCAGATCGTAAGAAACTCGTCGGCTTGCTCGTAGCGCTCGTCGTGGCTTAAAAACACGCCGTCGGCTTCAAGCTCCTCAGGCCAAGCGCCCGGCACCACGTTTAGGATCAGCCGTCCGTCTAACGCCTCGTCTAGCGTCGTGGTTTTTCGCGCGAAAACGGTCGGCGAGCCTTCCGCCGAAGTGCGAAGCGCGACAAGCAGTTTGATCTTGCTTGTAACGTTAGCCAGCGTCGCCGCCGTAAGAAACGGGTCGAAATTGCCGCTACCCGTCGGGATAAGCAACCCGTCGTAACCTAGCGTTTCGGCGGTCGTAGCGATCTGCCTAAGGTATTTGTTGGTAACGGGGCGAGCGTATTCGCTCTTGCCAAGATAGCGGCTATCGCCGCCTGTCGGTAGAAACCAGAAAATTTCGGAAGCCATTTAGGAACTCCAAACTTGGATTTGTTGCTATGCAAACCGCATAATGTTTAGTTTGTATATCAACTTAGTTTGAAATCCTAGCGATCGTTTCCTTAAATTAAAATTATGTTGATTGAATTACTAAACATTAAACTAAAGCTAGAAAGCGTTTCAGCTGAATATCCGCAAGAGCGTCTAGCGGCTGGTTTGCAACCATGCCTTTGACGCTTACCGCGCCTTTGGGGCAGAGACGTTTGACTGATCTAGCGTCTTTGGCGGCGCGATAACTATCGAGGCGCCAGACGGCGAATTGTCGGCGGATTTCGTAGGGCAAGCCTAAAAAATCGCGGCAGAACGACGAATATTTCGCGCTTAAAACAAGCAAAGCAAAGCTGAAAGCGGCGTAAGCGCCGCCGAGTCATTTATCTAGTAGCGCGAGAAGCGATCCGATTCGCGCCTTTATTCTTGTTTGTCTTTTTGTTCTTTTGCGTAGTGTTTCGCAAACAGCGAAAAAGTAAAATAGAGCAATAAATATGAAATCGCAAGCGCTATGACGATAATTGTTATTATCGCCGAAACGCTTAACTCGTTTAATACGTCGGAAAACTCGCTTAATAACTCGTCTTTGAATAGCGCTACGTAAAACGCTATTATTGCCGCCTCTATCGCGATGACCTCGAGCGCAAAGCGGTTCGTTTGGCTTTTTGTCGGCGGCTCTTTGAAATCATTGACGAAGAACTTTGCGGGTATCGCCGCGACTACCGCGCCAACGGCTGTAAATGCCGACGACGACAAGCTAATATCCGCCGCGTATTCGATAAGACTTAATATAGCGGCTATAAGAACGACGCTAACCTGATAGATCGCCGCGTATTTCCACATAATCGCCCCTTTTTGCTCGCTATCTTATCATAGCTTGTTATTTGACAAGAGATTCTACGCGCGCGATCGCTCTTTTGGGGTTACTCGACGTTAAAAACTCTCGCGGCGTTGTTAAACAGTAGCTTTTCCAGAACCGTCTCGTCGAAACCAAAGGCTAAAAAGTCCTCGATCGACTGCTTGATCGGGCGAAACGGATAGGAGCTGCCGAATAAAAACTGATCTTGCAGAAAGGTTTTCGCGGCGTTAATCAGCGCTTCGCCGCCCGCGATAAATCCGTACATATCGGGGACGGGAAAGATATTTTCGTAGCGAAACGCCGCGCCTACTAATCCGGCGGTATTGGGATAATAGCCGTGATAGACCGCGATCGGAAGCGTTGGAAAGTTTGCGGCGACGAGGCTCAAACGCGCGGGATCGTTGAAAGTTAGATCGGGCGTGGTGGGACCGCTCATCAGCGTTAGCGGAATTTTTCGTTTGGACAAATGTTCGTAGATAGGGAAGTAAAGCCTATCGTCGGGGTGGCGCGGCGGCGAGGCAAAGCCCGGCTCGATATTGATCGCCTTTAGTTTCAGCGTATCGATCGCGTAATCGATCTGTTTTATCGTTTCGTCGGCGCCGTCAAGCGCGGGATCAATCCCGCCAACGCCTAGAAGTTCCTTGTGCGGCGTTACGATACGGCTTAAAAAAGCGTTGTCGATCCGCTGCGCGGGCGTTCTGCGCCCTACGACGATCGCGTAGGTCAGCCCAGCCGATCGCGCCTCGTTTAGAAAGCCCTCTTGCGTGCGCGATTTGACAAAATGCGCCGCGTCTCCTCGCGTCCCTACGCGCCTGTTTAACCATTTGGCGGTCTCAAACTCGATTGTGTCGTCTTGCGCCCCAAAAAACGGGTGCAAAAACGCGGGGCGGCAACGCGCGTCGATAATTTTCATAAGCTCTCCTTTTTTTATGCCGCAAGCCTATCATATTTTATCTATCGAATTACTCAAGATAGTATCGGCAATCTCGCCGCTTTTATATTTCGGGTTTATTGCGCCTCAGCGCTAGGCGCAAATCCTAGTCGCCGATATAGTCGCATGGGTTGGGATACTCTTTATATGGAAAAAACTTGCCGCTTAGCGCTTGGTTATACTCCCAATACGCCTTCTTTCGCTCTTTAGTGTTAAACGCGGCGATCTGAAGAAAAGCGTCGTCTTCTTCTTTAGCCAAATATTTGTTTATATCCTTTCGGTCATCGCCTATATACGTTTTTCTTTCACAACTAACGACGCGATCAATCGTTTCGCTTACTTGCATGATAGCCGTATCGTCTTTTGAGGCTCCGGCTAAGATAGCGGCTTGATACGCCTTTGCCGATTGAATTAAACTTTGGCGCTCTTTAAGCTGTTCTGGTTTTGGTTTGTATTCGTAGATGGCGATCTCGATATCGTCCCTAACGCCGTTATTGTTGCTATCGATCCCTTCTAGCGTAGCTTTGCCCGCCTCGCCCGGATCGGGAGGCAGATTGTATCTTTTTAGCGAAGATGAATTGCAACCGCTAATAATTAACGCCGCCAGAGCGACAAGAGCGGTAATCGGCGGTTTTGCTATATTGTTCAAAGCGCGACTTAGTCGCCGATATAGTCGCATGGGTTGTCGCCATCGTAGAGCGATAGTATTCTCCCGCTTAGCGCTTGGTTATACTCCCAATACGCCTTCTTTCGCTCTTTAGTGTTAAACGCGGCGATCTGAAGAAAAGCGGAGTCTTCTTCCATAGCCAAACGTTTGTTTATGTCCTTGCGATCGTCGCCTATATAGGTTTCTCTTTTGCAACTAATAATGCGCATAGTCGCTTTGCTTGCTTGCGTTATCGCCGCTTCGTCTTTCGAGTCTCCCGCTAAGATAGCGGCTTGATACGCCTTTGCCGACTGAATTAAACTTTGGCGCTCTTTAAGCTGCTCCGGCTTTGGTTTGTATTCGTAGATGGCGATCTCGATATCGTCTCTTATGCCGTTATTATTGCTATCGATCCCTTCTAGCGTAGCTTTGCCCGCCTCGCTAGGATCGGGAGGCGGGACATACTTCTTGGGTGAATCAGAACCGCCGCCGCTATCGCCGCAACCGATAATTAGCGCCGATAAAGCGGCTATGGTTAAACTCTTGAGCGTTTTCATTTTTACTCCTTTGATTGACGAGGATATTTAAGCTCGGCTTTTAGTTTATTATAAAAGGCGGCTATATTCGTATAGCTTGGAAGCGGTTGATAGTTATTAAAATACCCAAAGTAAAAATCATGGTTGGTAAAGCCTCTATGGTCTAAGAAAAAGACGTTATTGTCGATATTGGCGCTTAATACGTTATAGGCGACTCGAAACAGATTGACTATCCTATCGTCAAACGCCGTTTGATAATAAAAATGTTTGGCAAACGAATCGCCCGATAACGATCCCGCGCTTATCATGCCTACGCTATCTACGAATTCGCCCGAAACGCCGAATTTTTTCATAGCCTGGGCGCCAAAAAGCGCGCCCTGACCGTGCGTTATCAGTATAACCCGCTTGTTTGACGCGAGACTAGAGGATATTTGGCTATTGATTGTCGCGGCGTTAATACTTTCCAGCGCTTTTAATTGCGAAATATTTTCTAAACCCCACGCGATAACATCTTCTATGTCCGCGGATTTGGTTTTATCCAAAATCTCTTGCAGGGCAGATTTAGGAATACGATTAACATAAACCGCGGTAGGCTTGCCGCTTCTTGCCAACATAATAATAGAGGCTAGAATCTCCATAGCGTCTTTGGAAAGCCCGTCGGCTTTTTGTTTTTGCTCTATAACCTCCCAAAAGTCCATAAAGGCGTTTGCCGTGTAGTTATATCCAACTTCAAATTCGGAGGTCTCTTTGGAATCAAACGGCTCGCGGAACTCTAATCGTATAGTATCTAACGTATTTCCAGCTTTTTTGTCTGTCTCGTACGCCCCGTTAATATAGAATGTTTTTGTGGTTTTCTGGACGCACTTTTTTAGCTCGTCGTGGTAGTATTTGCCCTCTTCGCATTCGCATTTGCCGGTTTCTTTGTCCAAGAGCATACCTTCGTCGCATTTGCCGCCGCAATAGGTATCCTCTGGCAGATGAAAGCCTTGAGAAAACCAAAAGTCGTCAGCGTAGCGTTGAAGTTCGTCTTTGACGGATAACGGCAGGCAATACTCCAGATTAGCGCTTGGATTATAGTCTAGCGCATACTCGTCGTTTAGATAGTATATATACTCACCAATTTGTGGGTAAGGCAAGAAAACGCCAATATAAACGGCGTCTTGATTGATTCTGCTATATCCTCTGTAAAACACAACTAGCCTGTTCTCTTCATCGCTAGCGCTGTTTGACTTTACGTAAGCAAGCGTAGCCTCGTCAATCGACAGGATATCAAGACCAATCGTTTCGTATAAGCTTAGATCGCCCGCTTCGCGCTTGAGGTTGTATATTTTGAGATCGGAGTTTGGAGCCGAATTATTACGAACGAATTTAACGCTCGCGTAGAACTCAGGCACACTCTCTTTGGCGTGCGCTACGATCCATCCCAAAGGATCAAGAGCGCCTAAATAACGGCTTCTTGGCAGAGGCGCAATCTCTACGGTAATCTCGCCGCCCGATTGATTAAACCGCATAAACGAATTTTGATCAAACGGCAACGGAGTTCTGCTATCGGTTTAGTTCTCGGCGTTTAGCGGCGAGGAAGCTAAAATCAGCGCGGCGACTAGGCATTTTGCCGCGTAAAGCAAACCGCGATCGCGCGGCAAGCAACCGGCGCAAGATTTTTTATCAAAATCAAAAGAGAGACGCATTCAAACCCCTTCGTCGCCGACTTGGGCGGAGAAAACCAAATCGCGCAACTTTACCCAAACAAATCTTAGCTTTGGTTAAACGGCGTTTCAACGGCGATTTGAAGCGTTTAAGCGTTTTTTACTATAATCACGAGCTTTTTTCACCCTTTACGGGCGTAAAACCGCCTAGACTAACAAAAGGAGATATATGCCAACCATTAACCAATTGGTTCGCAAGGGTCGCAAGAAAATAACCTTCAAGTCCAAATCGCCCGCGCTCGCGGAGTGTCCGCAACGACGCGGCGTTTGCACTAGGGTTTATACCACCACGCCGAAAAAACCAAACTCGGCGCTTAGAAAAGTCGCCAAAGTTCGCTTGATGAGCGGATTCGAGGTGATCAGCTACATTATGGGCGAAGGGCATAATCTACAAGAGCACGCGATTGTGCTGGTGCGCGGCGGGCGCGTAAAAGACCTGCCCGGCGTGAAATACCATATCGTGCGCGGCGCGTTGGATACCGCCGGCGTTGCAAAACGCACGGTTAGCCGCTCCAAATACGGCGCAAAACGCCCCAAAGTCGGCGCCCCCGCGGCGGCTGGCAAGAAAAAATAAAGCGAGTTACCGATGAGAAGAAAAAAAGCGCCCGTTAGGGAGATATTACCCGATCCAATTTACAGTAGCAAGGTTATTACCAAGTTCATCAACGCGCTTATGTTTGACGGCAAAAAGAGCGTCGCGCAAAAGGTGATGTATCGTTCGCTAGAGGTGGCGGAGAAAAAAGGCGGCGCAAAGGGCATAGAGCTGTTTGAAAAAGCGCTCGAAAACGTTAAGCCGCTTGTGGAAACCAGATCGAGAAGAGTCGGCGGCGCCACCTATCAGGTGCCGGTGGAGGTTCGTCCGATACGTCAGCAGTCGCTATCCATTCGCTGGCTAATTGACGCGGCGCGCAAACGCAACGAGCGCACTATGATCGATAGGCTTGCGGGCGAGATTGTGGACGCCGCCAACGATCGCGGCGCGGCGTTTAAGAAAAAAGAAGACATTCACAAAATGGCGGAGGCAAACAAAGCGTTTGCCCACTATCGCTGGTAAGGATAACCGATGGCAAGAAGCGCTTCGCTTGAAAAAGTAAGGAATATCGGTATCGTCGCGCATATCGACGCGGGTAAAACCACGACGACGGAACGAATACTGTTCTACACGGGCGTTCAGCATAAGATCGGCGAAGTGCATGACGGCGCTACGACGACCGACTGGATGGAGCAGGAGAAAGAGCGCGGCATTACGATCACCGCCGCCGCCGTTAGCTGTTTTTGGAACAACTATCAGATCAACATTATCGACACGCCCGGACACGTCGATTTCACGATCGAAGTAGAGCGCTCTATGCGCGTGTTAGACGGCGCGGTGGTGGTTTTCTGCGCGGTGGGCGGCGTTCAGCCGCAGACGGAAACCGTCTGGCGGCAGGCGAATAAATATCGCGTTCCGCGAATCGTCTATGTAAATAAGATGGACAGAATCGGCGCGGATTTTTACAAGGTAGAAAAGCAGATCGTAGAGCGTCTAAAGGCAAAACCGCTAGCTATTCAGTTGCCAATTGGAGCGGAGGATAACTTTGAGGGCGTGGTCGATCTTGTTAAGATGAAAGCGGTCGTGTGGGATAAAGAGGCGGCGCTAGGCTCGGCTTACCATTTAGAGGAAATCCCCGCCGATCTAAAGCAAAGAGCGGAGGAATACCGCGAGAAACTGCTTGACGCGGTAACCAGCATAGACGACGCGCTAACCGAAAAATATCTTGAAGGAGAGGAGATCGCGGAAGCGGAGATTATGGCGGCGATCAAAAAGGGTTGCCATGAGATGACCTTTATCCCTATGCTGTGCGGCAGCTCCTTTAAGAATAAAGGCGTTCAGACTATGCTTGACGCGGTAACGGATTATCTGCCTTCGCCGACAGAGGTTACAAACATCAAGGGTCTAGACCCGAAAACCGATACGGAAGTGAGCGTGCCAAGCGACGAAAATCACCCGTTTAGCGCGTTGGCGTTCAAGATTATGACCGACCCGTTTGTGGGGCAGTTGGTGTTCGCGCGCGTCTATAGCGGCAAACTGGAGGCGGGTAGCTACGTCTATAACTCCACTAAGGACAAAAAAGAGCGCGTTGGGCGGCTCGTGAAACTTCACGCCAATAAACGCGAGGAGATCAAGGAGCTTTACGCGGGCGACATCGGCGCGATCGTAGGCTTGAAAGATACGCTCACCGGCGATACGCTTTGCGATCCCGACAAGCCCGTTATCCTAGAGCGAATGGTATTTCCAGAACCGGTGATCAACGTCGCCGTCGAGCCGAAAACCAAAGCCGATCAGGAAAAAATGAGCATAGCGCTCAAAAAACTAGCCGAAGAGGACCCCTCGTTTCGCGTTAGCTCCGACGAGGAGAGCGGACAGACGATTATCGGCGGCATGGGCGAATTGCACCTAGAGATTATCGTCGATCGTATGAAACGCGAATTTAAGGTCGAAGCGGAAGTCGGCGAGCCGCAAGTGGCGTATAGAGAGACGATCAAAAAGAAAGTCGAACAGGAGCATAAATACGCCAAGCAATCAGGCGGACGCGGTCAATACGGACACGTGTTTTTGCGAATCGAACCGAACGAAAAGGGCAAAGGATACGAGTTCTTTGACGAGATCAAAGGCGGCGTAGTGCCTCGCGAGTATATTCCCGCCGTCAATAAAGGCGTGGAAGAGACGCTTAAAAACGGCGTTTTAGCTGGTTATCCCGTCGTCGATGTAAAGGTGGCGCTAACCTTTGGCAGTTATCACGAAGTCGATAGCTCGGAAATGGCGTTCAAGCTCGCCGCGTCGATGGCGTTCAAAGAGGGCGCGCGCAAAGCGGGGCTGTGCCTGCTAGAGCCGATGATGAAGGTCGAGGTGGAAATGCCCGAAGAGTATATGGGCGACGTAATCGGCGATCTAAACCGCAGACGCGGGCAGATTCAGGCTATGGACGACGCTTTTGGCGTGAAAAAAGTAACCGCTTTAGCGCCGCTTTCGGAGATGTTTGGCTACTCGACCGATCTAAGGTCTATGACGCAGGGGCGCGGCACATACTCTATGGAATTCGAGCGCTACGAAGAGGTTCCAAACAACGTGGCGGACGAGGTTATTAAAAAGCGCAACGGTTAATTTATCGCAAGACCGCGTCGCTCTCGCAAGCCGAGAGCGACGTTTTTTGGCGCTGTAACGTTTTCGCCGAGCGTATGCGGGCGGCGGGCGAAGCGCAACTTTAACCATTTCTTTCGCGCAAGGGGCGGGGGCTTTTTTCTTGCCGTCTGTCGATTTTGCGATTAAAGCCTCCGAGTCGCTCCGCATTTGTTAGTTTCACATTTGAATCGTTAAAAAATAAACGCCGCGCTTTTATATCGCTTTTTTGTTTGCGGCAAGAATCCCTAACCGCATATGCCGCGTGAAATAGATGAATTCCTGCTTTCCTACGCGCATTACGGGGATGGCAACCCTCTTTGCGCAACGCGCCCTTTATCCGTCCCGTGAAAACCGGGTATCCATATACGCCAAAGACGTGAAAGAGATGGATTTCCGCTTGCCTCCGCGATTACGGGCGGTAAACCGCCCTATCGCTCCGCGCTGGAATGACAAGAATGTGGATTTTCGCGTTCCCACGCACTCTTTTGCGCGCGGGGGCTTACGCGGGAAAGACGCGAAGGGCGAATTGGCGTTGTTACGTCTCCTTACGCGGCGTTATTTTAGTTTTATGATCCAGTAGTCGGAATTCTTGGTAGAGCCATGATGACCGATTACATCGCCGTCGATAGAGTGGCTATAGCCCGCGATAATATAGCCGCCGTCTCTTGTCTGTTGGATGGAATAAATCCAGTCTATATCGCTACCGCCAAGAGTTTTATCCCACTCAATAGCGCCGTTTGCGTCTAATTTTACGATCCAATAGTCGCTCCAGCCTTTGTTTTCCGTTACATCTCCGTCGTTAGATTCGCTAGAACCCGCGATAATATAGCCGCCGTCGTTTGTCTGTTTGATGGAAGTAGCGCAGTCATCGGCGCTACCGCCAAGAGTTTTATCCCACTCGATAGCGCCGTTTGCGTCTAATTTTACAATCCAGTAGTCAAGATTGTCGCTAGCAGCGTCATGGCGACCGGTTACATTGCCGTCGGTAGAGCGGCTATAGCCCGCGACAATATAGCCGCCGTCGTTTGTCTGTTGGATGGAATTAGCGTAGTTGCCAGCGCTACCGCCAAGCGATTTTTGCCATTCGATAGCGCCGTTTGCGTTTAGTTTTACGATCCAATAGTCGCTCCAGCTTTTGTTTTCCGTTACGTCGCCGTCTGTAGAGCGGCTATAGCCCGCGACAATATAGCCGCCATCGTTTGTCTGTTGGATGGAACGAGCCTCGTCATCGTCGCTACCGCCAAGAGTTTTATCCCATTCGATAGCGCCGTTTGCGTCTAATTTTACGATCCAGTAGTCGGCTTTTTTGTAGCGTTTCGTTACATCGCCGTCGGTAGAGCGGCTAGAACCCGCGACAATATAGCCGCCGTCTTTTGTCTGTTGGACGGAATTAGCGTAGTCATTGCCGCTACCGCCAAGAGTTTTATCCCATTCGATAGCGCCGTTTGCGTTTAGTTTTACGATCCAATAGTAGGCTTTACCGGCGGCGCCATGACGACCGGTTACATCGCCGTCGATAGACCAGCTTTCACCCGTGATAATATAGCCGCCATCTTTTGTCTGTTGGATGGAACGAGCCTCGTCATAGCTGCTACCGCCAAGCGATTTTTGCCATTCGATAGCGCCGTTTGCGTTTAGTTTTACGATCCAATAGTCGGCGCTATCTTGGTTTTGCGTTACATTGCCGTCGGTAGAGCGGCTATAGCCTGCGATAATATAGCCGCCGTCTTTTGTCTGTTGGATGGAACGAGCCTTGTCATCGGCGCTACCGCCAAGCGATATTTGCCATTCGATTGTCGGGGGAGACTTTTGCTTATTGTCGCCCGCTAACAACATTAGAAAGGTTATGCTAATTACGGAGAGTAGAAAGATAATGAGAGGAATCTTTTTTTGGCCCCCGATAACGCGATTAAGGATCGAGCCAAACCGAGCGAATTGCATTGCAACAATCTCTTTTCCTGACGAAATTAAAATTTATGAATGCTAGATCGTTTCGGCTTAAATTAGCTTTCTTGCCCAGCGAAAGCAAAACGCAACATTGCCAACGAAACGCGACTTAAAATTAGGTTTTAAGAGACGAGACTTGAATTGAAATAGAGCTTAATGTAGCGTAGCGGCGTTTGGTAAGCCTAGAAACGCCGATTGAGCGCCGCGCGTTGGCAGGGCGCGCTTTTGCTATATACGCCGATCGCTTCGGGCGAGTATTCACCTAAAAAGATCGCGCCCGCGCGTTTGATTTCGCCTAAAAACGCCGACGGATTTTTAGTCAAAATCCATAATTGCTTGAGCGCTATTCTGGAGTTTTCAGGATAGGCGTTTGGTTAGCGCGCGCCTCTAGCCCTTCGGCGCTTGCCAGATCGGCGCGTTCGTTTCAGAAAGTTTTCAACTCCAAGCGTTTAGTTACGCTTAGCGCGTGCGCCTCTAGCCCTTCGGCGTTTGCCAGATCGGCGCAGACGGCGGCTAACTCCGCAAAACCCTCTTTGCTCACGCTAATAATCGAGCTTCGTTTCAGAAAGTTTTCAACTCCAAGCGGACTAGAAAAACGCGCCGCGCCGCCCGTCGGCAGGGTGTGGTTTGGTCCCGCGACATAATCGCCGATCGCTTCGGGCGAGTATTCGCCTAAAAAGATCGCGCCCGCGTGTTTGATTTCGCCTAAAAGCGCCGACGGATTTTTAGTCAAAATCTCTAGGTGTTCGGGCGCTATTTGGTTCATCAGCCTAAGCGCCTCGCTTAGATCGCCCGCCACTATAACCGCGCCGCGCTCGTTGATCGATCGCGCCGCGATCGCGCCGCGCGAAAGGGTTTTCAGCCGTTTTTGCGTTTCGGTAATTACGCGCCGCGCCAAATCGCCGTCGGTCGTAATTAGGATCGACGAAGCCATTTCGTCGTGCTCGGCTTGGCTTAGCAGATCGAGCGCTATCATTTGCGCGTCGGCGTTACTATCCGCGATAATCCCTATTTCGCTAGGTCCCGCGATCATATCGATATTAACTTCGCCAAAAACCAGCTTTTTCGCCGTCGCGACAAAGATATTGCCCGGTCCCGTAATCACGTCAACTTTAGGGATAGTCTCGGTTCCGTAGGCAAGCGCCCCGATCGCGCTCGCGCCGCCGACTTTGAACAGCCGTTTAACGCCGCACAGACGCGCAGCCGCCAAAGCGAGCGGATTGATCGCTCCCTCTGGCGCGGGGGAGCAGACGACAATTTCGCTAACGCCCGCTACGATCGCGGGGATCGCGTTCATCAAAAGACTGCTAGGATACGCCGCCTTGCCGCCCGGAATATACAGCCCCGCGCGATCTACGGGCGAGACCTTCTGCCCTAACCAGCCTTGAGCGCTAAAGTCGATCCAGCTTTTTGGAAGCTGCTTTTCGTGAAATCTTTTAATACGATCGTAGGCGATCGTAAGCGCGGCTTGCAGATTGGGCGCCGTAGCCTCCCACGCCGCGTCGAAATCCTCGCCGGTAGCTATAACGTCGTCGATAGATTTTGGATTCCAGCGATCGAAACGCGCGATTTGATCTAGCAGCGCGCGATCGCCGCCTTGTTTAACCTCGTCCAAAATCGCCTGAACTTTCGGCGTAACGGCGGCGACGTCCGTCTCTCCGCGCGATAGCAAAACTCTGAACTCGTCGGCGAAATTGCTATCCTTCGTCGTTAGCAGTTTCATAGATTATTCCGTTTTGATGAAAATAAGCGCCATTATAACGCAAGGGCGCCGCCGCTATAGTTTGCGCCCGCCCGTCGGGATCTCTGGTTGCGGCTCTTTGTTGTTAATCGTCGCTTCAAGCGCCTTTACTCGTTCGCTTAGCTCGTCGATACGCTTTTGCAAACCGGCGATAATATCGTCGTTCGAGTTGCGCATATAGTTCGCGTCCACAGCCAACTCGCGGATAAACTCGACCTCGTCTTTTAGTTTGGATATTACGCTGAAAAGCTCGTCGTTTTGCGTCGCGCGTAGCTGGCGCAAACGCTCGTTTTCCGATTTAACCATATTTAGCAGTTCCGCTTTCGCCGATTCAAACGAAAGGTTAAGATCGGCGATAATCTCCGCTTTGAACTCCTCTTTTGCCTTCTCGGAAAGGTAAAAGTTTGCGAAATCGCGTTGCGAAACGTGCCTGTCGTCAGCTAAAGCCAACGAAGCAAATAGAAGTGTAATAATTACGCGCCTCATATCGGAGAAAAAGCAAAAATCGCGCCAAAAATGTAAAAGCGTTCGCGAAACGCCTTTTAGCGCCGTTAAGCGCGTTTATGGTATAAACCCGCGCCTTTAATTCACAGGCGTCAGTCCTTAATGGGTTGTTTTCATAAGAA
This sequence comes from Helicobacteraceae bacterium, assembly GCA_031258155.1. Taxonomy (NCBI): domain Bacteria; kingdom Pseudomonadati; phylum Campylobacterota; class Epsilonproteobacteria; order Campylobacterales; family Helicobacteraceae; species Helicobacteraceae bacterium. The sequence goes on from JAIRNH010000003.1 coordinate 42,177, forward strand.
AACTAACGGGCGCCGAGGCTAAACCCAATTTTACACAAAGGATAAACTTCATGGTAACCATGAAAGACCTGCTTGAGTGCGGCGTGCATTTTGGACACCAAACCCGCCGTTGGAATCCGAAAATGAAAAAATTCATCTTCGGCGTTCGCAAGAACATCTACATTATAGACCTGCAGAAAACTCTGCGCTATTTTCGTTACACCGCAAACGTAGTGCGCGACGCCGTCGCGGCGGGCAAGACGATTTTGTTTGTCGGCACCAAGAAGCAGGCAAGCTCGATCATCGCGCAACAAGCCGAGCGTTGCTCGATGCCTTACGTGAATAACCGCTGGCTTGGCGGCATGCTTACCAACTATAAAACGATCCGACTATCGATCCGCAAACTAGAGGTGATCGAGGAGCTAAAAGCCAGCGGCAAAATTGAACTGCTGACAAAAAAAGAGGCGTTGCTTATTGAAAGACAGCGAGAAAAATTAGAAAAATATCTAGGCGGCATTCGCTATATGAAAACGCTACCCGATCTAGTATTTGTGTTGGATGCGGTGAAAGAAAAAATCGCCGTAGCCGAAGCTAGACGGCTTGGCATTCCTATCGTCGCGCCGCTGGATACCAACTGCGATCCCGATCTGATCGACTATCCGATTCCGGGCAACGACGACGCGATTCGCGCCATCGAGCTTTTTTGCGTAGAGATGGCAAATTCCGCGATCGAGGGCAAGGAGTTAGCGGCGAAAGACAGCGTCCAAGTCGAAGAGGTTCCTCAAGAGGACGACTCCGAAGCCGTGTTGCAAGATATTTTAGAAGAGGCGGCGAAAGAAGCGGACTCTAGCGAGGAGAACGTCTAATGGCAAGCGTTGCTCCGGAACTGATCAAACGCCTGCGCGAAGCAAGCAACGCGGGAATACTCGATTGTAAAAAAGCGCTTGAGGAGAGCGGCGGCGATATAAACGCGGCGGCGGAGTGGCTACGCAAAAAAGGTTTGACCAAAGCCGCGAAGGTCGCCGATAAAGTGGCGGCGGAAGGCGCGATCGCGCTTAAAATAAGCGACGATCACAAAAAAGCGACGCTGGCGGAGATTAACTGCGAAACCGACTTTGTGGCAAAGAACGAGAACTTTAAATCTTTCGCGGCGCAAGCCGTCGGCGGCGTTCATAGTTCAAATTTCAAAACGATCGACGATCTAAAAAACGGCGCGATCAACGGCAAGAGTTACGCCGATTTCGTTGGCGAGGCGATCGCCAAACTCGGCGAGAAGATCGATATTCGCCGCTTTGCTAATTACTCGCTAACAAACGGCGCGATCAACGGTTATCTACACTCAAACTCCCGCGTGGGCGCGATCGTGGCGATTGAAACCGCCGCAAATCTGGCGGATTTCGCCCGCGACATAGCTATGCACGCGGCGGCGATGAAGCCTCTATATCTTAACGAGGCGGACATTCCTAGCGAGGCGATCGCGAAAGAGCGCGAGATCGCGATAGAGCAGCTTAGAAAAGAGGGCAAGCCCGAAGCGATGCTAGATAAGATCGCGCAAGGCAAGATAAAAAAGTTTATTCAAGATAACACGTTAGAGGGTCAGGCGTTTGTCAAGGACGATAAAAAAAGCGTCGTCCAAGCGTTAAACGACGCGGCAAAAGCGCGAGGCGCGAGCGCGAAAATCGTCTTTTTCGCTCGTTTTGAAGTAGGCGAGGGCATAGAGAAAAAATCCAGCGATTTCGCCGCGGAAGTCGCCGCGCAAACAAAGCGATAAATCCCTTTTCGTCGCGCCCGATCTTAATCAAAATCGGGCGCGTTTGCTCCTTCTAGCCGCATTTTCAAGCTATTTTTTGATACCTTTTAGCCATCTATATTTGAAAAAGGAGGCGGCTATTATGGCAAGCGCTTATCAAGAGGAAAACCTGCCAAACGACGTTAAAGATTTTCACCGCGTTTTATCCAGCGCGATCGAGGAGTTAGAGGCGGTCGATTGGTATCATCAACGCGCGGCGGTTACGAGCGACGGCGAGGCGAAAGCGATTTTCGAGCATAACCGCGACGAGGAGATCGAGCATTTCGCCATGAACGTCGAGTGGCTTAGACGAAAACACAAGGTTTTCGACGAGGCTTTGCGCGGATTTTTGTTCAGCGAAGGCGCGATTACCGAAGCGGAAGCGGCGTTCAGCGGCGGCGCTTCGGGCGAGAAAACGAAGTCGTCTAGCGGTTCGCTCGGCGTCGGTTCTTTGAAGTGAGGGGAGGGCGATATGAGTATCTTGAAAAGAGGATTGGCGCCGTTTGGCGACAATGTGTGGGAGGCGCTAGAGGACGAGGCTAAGAAGGTTTTCAGCCGCCGTTTGACAAGCCGCAAGATAGCCGATTACGAAGGCGCGAAGGGTTTGGAGTTTGCCGCCGTAGGGACGGGTAGGGCGACGGAATTAAAAGAGAAGCTAGGCGGCGTTTCGATCGGCGCGCGCGAAGTTTTGAAGGCATTGGAGCTTAAAACGAGTTTTACGTTAAAGCGCGAAGACATTGATCTTATCGAGCGCGGCGCAAAAGCGTTTGACAATAGCGCGATCGCGGAAGCCGCCCGCGCTTTTAGCGACGCGGAAAACGCAATCGTTTTCGACGGCTTTAAAAAAGAGGGGATAGCGGGCATTTTGCCCTCTTTAACGCAAAAACCCGTCAAAGCGCAGGGCGACGATATACTGCCCGCCGTAGCCGAAGCGATCAGAGCGTTAAGAGACGAAGGCGTAGAGGGTCCTTACGCGCTTGTCGTTCAGCAACAATACTACGGCAAACTATTCTCCATAGGCGACGGCTATCCGCTGACAAAGAGGTTGAGCGAACTGCTAGACGGCGGCAAGGCGCTAGGCTCTACGGCTATCAAAAGCGGCGCGCTTGTAATCAGTCTGCGCGGCGGCGATTACGAGATTTTAGGCGGCGTTGATATTTCTCTCGGCTTTGAAAAAGAGAACGCGCAAGGCGCGGAGCTGTTTTTCTTTGAAACGCTTTCATTCCGCGTTAATACGCCGGAAGCCGCCGTCGCGTTGCAGTGGCAATAATCCGACCGACGGCAAACCGCCCGATCGCGTCGCGTTTATGCGAACCTAGCGCGCGATTTGGCGGATTAAAGCGGAAGATATGATTAAGTCGGCGCGTATTATTAAAAGCGAAAGCGCGCAGTTTTATGAAACCAATTTTAGTTGCGACAACGCGATTGTTTTAACGTTTGGAGACGAAAAGTATTTTATAACGGACGGGCGTTATACGACGGAGGCGCGCGAAAACGCCAAAGAAACGAAGGTTATCGAAAGCGACGATCTAATAGCCGACGCCAGAAAACTGTTGCGTTTGAGCGGCGAAAAGCGGTTTGTGGTCGATCCAAGCGAATGGAGCGCCAAAGAGTGCGATGCGCTGAGAAAAAAACTACCCAATTTCGTCTTTTGTGAAAAGGTTAATTTTCATCAAAAACTTCGCGCGGTAAAAAGCGCTTCAGAAATCGCGCTAATCGAAAACGCCGTTAAAGAAAATCAAGAGGCGTTCGACCGCTTCGCCAACTTTATAGCTAAGAGCGGCGGCGGTAAAAGCGAAAAAGAGCTTTGGTTTGAGGCGAAGCGGTTTTTAAGCGATAGCGGCGCGCGCGATCTTAGCTTCGAGCCTATATTCGCAATCGACGCTAACGCGGCGAAGCCGCACGCCTTGCCGACCAACGACAAACTTAAAAGCGGATCGGCGATTTTATTCGACGCGGGGACAAAATACCGCCGCTACTGCTCCGATCGAACGCGAACGGCGGTTTTTGACAAAAACGGCGTTAGTTTTAAGATGGATCAGCGCTTTGGCGATCCTAAAAAACAAGCGATATACGATCTGGTTTTAAAGGCGCATGATAAGGCGATCGCGGCGGCTAGGATTGGCATGAAAGCTAGCGAGCTTGATCGCGTAGCGCGCGAAGTTATAGCAAGCGGCGGCTACGGCGAAGCGTTTAAGCATTCGCTTGGACACGGCGTTGGATTGGATATTCACGAAGAGCCTTTTATCAACAAGCGTAGCGAGACGACGTTAAAGGAAGGAATGATATTTACGATCGAGCCGGGCATTTATATTGCCGGCGAGTTTGGCGTCAGGATAGAGGATATAGTCGCGCTTGAAAAGGGCGGCGCGAGAGTGTTATGAGGCGCGATCTGGACTCGCGAAACGCGATTATTTGGAGGGCGCGCTATCCGTCTAAAACGATCAGATCGGCTAAACGCTTTCAGGCGTTGCTTGGGATTGGGGGCAACATTGGCGACGTTAAAAGGACGTTTGATCGCGTGTTCGCGCGCCTGCTAAACGACGGCGCAATCGATATAGTCAAAACCTCGCCTCTGCTGTTGAATCCGGATTTTGCCGCTAAAGACGCGCCGCTCTACCTTAACGCGGCGATCGTGATCAGGACTAATTTATCCGCTTTTGCTTTATTGGAACGGTTGCGCCGCGTGGAGGCGCGCTTTGGTAGAACCCGTCCGTACAAGAACGCGCCGCGAACGCTTGATCTGGATATAATTTTCTTTGAAACCAAACGAAGCTATAATCCTAAATTGCTATTGCCGCACCCGAAGTGGCGCGAGCGAGCGAGCGCGGTAACGCCGATGTTGCATTTGCAAGGAACTAAATGAAGCTCATCACCTATACGGGCGAAACGCCCTCCGAAGCTCTCAAGCAGATCGAAACCGACTGGGGCGAGGAAGCGCTTGTCGTAAGCAGTAAAGAGATCCGCAAAAAAACGTTGGGGCAGAGCGCGATTTACGAGATCGTCGTCGGCATAGAGGACGCCGTCGCCGCCGCGAAAGTTAAATCGAAAAGCGCGAGCGCAAAGCCGACCAATAATGGTAGCGATAAAAACGACGACGTTTTGGTGGAAATATCGAGCGCGGCGAAAGAGATCGAAAAAATCATGAAGATGGCGGGGTTAGCCGACGAGCCCAAGAAGCCGAAACCAGCCGCCGCGACCGAAACGCCAAAAACGACCGCATACGAGCCAACCAAGACGGCGATCGATCCTTCTCTCGTCAAAGAGCAAGCCGCCGATTTGAAAATGATAAACAAAGAGATAGCCAAGCTCGCCGATCGCGTGGAGCTAATACAGAACGCGATTTGGAGCAGCGTCGTCGATCCGAAAAGTCTCATTCCCCCCGAATTCGCCGAAATCTACCGCGTAAGCCGCCAGAGCGGTATGAGCGCCGAGCATTTCGACGCGATTATGCGTCAAACGCTCAAAGAGATGCCGTTATATATGCGCCAAAGCGGCGAAACGGTGCGCCGATATTTCAAGATGTTGCTACGCAAGATGATTCCAATAAGGGTTGAAAGCAGATTAAGCCGCCCCAATAAAAAAGTGATGATGCTAGTCGGTCCGACAGGCGTAGGCAAAACTACCAGCTTAGCCAAACTCGCGGCGCGTTACGCGCATAAGTCGGCGGAGCAATACAAAGTGGGGATTATAACTGTGGATACCTACCGTATAGGCGCGGTGGAGCAGTTAAGCTATTACGCCAAAATGATGCGGCTTGGCATAGAAACGGTGCGCGATCCAATCGATTTTGGCGCGGCGCTTTCGTCGCTAAGGCATTGCGATATTATTCTGATCGACACGGCGGGATCAAGTCAGCGCGATCGCGAAAAGATCGCGTATATTCAGCAGTGTCTCGACGCGGAAAAACAGACGAAGATAGACGTTTCGCTGGTTATGTCCGTTACAAGCAAGCTAGACGATCTGCGCGATATTTATAAAAACTACAGTTCGCTTGGGGTCGACACGATTATCGCCACGAAATTTGATGAAACAAGCTCGTTAGGATCGTTTTTCAGCTTTACTTACGAGCGCCAAAAACCGCTTTCGTATCTTTCGGTCGGTCAAGAGGTTCCCGACGATCTGATCGCCGCAAACGGAGATTATTTTATCTCCTGCCTGTTTGACGGCTTTAATAAACCGCAAGCGGTCGCGATATGACCAATCAAGCGCATAAACTCGCCGAGCTTGTAGGCTCGCAAAACGTCGATAAAAACGCGATCACAAAATTTATCGCGATAACAAGCGGCAAAGGCGGCGTGGGCAAAACGACGATCAGCGCCAACGTTGGCTGGCTTCTGGCGCAAAAAGGCTATCAGGTCGGGCTGTTTGACGCGGATATAGGGCTTGCCAACCTAGACGTGATGTTAGGCGTTAAGCCAGAAAAAACAATTTTAAACCTTATGCGCGGCGAGTGCGGCGTGGAAGATATTTTGATGCGGCTTGACGAGACGCTCTATCTAATTCCGGGCGAAAGCGGCGGCGATATACTTAAGTTCGGCGGGCAATACGCGCTGGAGAGATTCTACGAGGAAATTAAAAAGCTAGACTTTTTGGATTATCTCGTCGTGGATACCGGAGCGGGTATTGGCGAAAGCGTCCAAACCTTTCTTAACGCCGCCACTGAAACCATAATCGTTACCACGCCCGATCCCGCCGCGATCACCGACGCGTACGCTATGCTAAAAGTTTTGTCGGCTTCGCGCGGGCGTCTGTTGATAATCATAAATCAAACGCAAAGCGATCGCGAAGGGGAGTTGGTTTTTGACAAGATTAGTAAAGTCGCGTCGAAAAATCTCCCCAACGTCGAATTGCGGTTATTAGGAGTATTACCGCGCGATAACGACATAGCCAAAAGCGTTCGCGGGCGATACCTCTTTTCAAAGGCGATCGTCGGCGGCAGGTCTAGTTCTCGATTAGACGAGATATTAGACAGGCTGTTGCGGCTTATGGAACGCGGCGTGCTTGACGTGAAGGAGGGAAGCGGTTTTAGCAGATTTTTCAAACGGCTACTCGATCAGTTTTGAAAGAGCAAATGGCGATGCGAGCGGATAACTTCATCTTTTTTCTTACGGTAAGCGGCTTTTTTATAGGGCTTATCTTCGCGTTGTTAGCCGATTTTGAGCCGTTTTTGCTGGTATGCGTTTGCGTGGCGATCACCTTTATTTTTTATATGATAGGTCTTGGCGCGAGCGCGTTTTTTGTCCGCTATGCCGACATAAAAATCGCCTATAAATTAGGCTCCGAATACTACGAAACTCAACTTGACAAAGCTCGTTCGCAAATCGAGAAACGAGAGATATATATCCGCGATTCCATCGGCTTTATCAGAGCGCTTGAAAAGGAAACTAACGCCGTTAGAAACGAGGAGCCCGTATGATCCCCCGTCAAGGCGCGATAGACGTTTACGCCGCGCAGCATAAAGAGGCGTTAAACGATCTCGCCGTGCGGTATCTACCCGCCGTAAAAGCGATGGCGCATAGGCTGAAAGAACGGTTGCCGGCGAGCGTTGACGCGGGCGATTTAATATCGATCGGAGCCGAAGAGTTAATTAAACTCGCCCGTCGCTACGACGCGGAGATAAACGATAGCTTCTGGGGCTACGCCAAAAAGCGCGTTCACGGCGCGATGCTGGATTTTCTAAGAAGCCTAGATACGCTAAGCCGCGGCGATCGCAAACTGATCAAAGACGTGGAAAAGATCATCGTCGCGTATTTTGGAGAACACGACGAGGAGCCAAGCGACGAATACCTATCGCAAACTTTGAACGAGGATATATCGAAAATTCAAAAGGCGCGCGACGCGGGAGAGGTGGGGGCGCTAATGCCGCTTGACGAGCAGCTACAACTGTTTGGCGCGGAAGACGTGGAAAAAAAGGTGTTAAGGGACGAGGCGATCGAGCAGATCACGTTTGTTTTATCGCAAATGAACGATCGCGAACAGATGATTATCCAGCTATATTTTTACGACGAACTAAATCTAAAAGAGATTAGCGACGTTTTGAATATAACCGAATCGCGCATCTCGCAGATTATCAAAAACGTTACGCGCAAAATTCGCGAAAGGGTTACGTAAGTGGCTGATATTCTAAGTCAAGAAGAGATTGACGCGTTATTGGAGGCTGTCGACGAGGACGAAACCACGCCGGATCGGTTGCTCACGAAAGAAAAAAGAGTCGAGCAGCGTCAGGTTACGCTTTATGATTTCAAGCGCCCAAACCGCGTTAGCAAAGAGCAGCTTCGCGCCTTTAGATCGATCCACGATAAAATGGTGCGCTCTTTATCTTCGCAAATTTCGTCGGTAATGCGCTCGATCGTGGAGATTCAACTGCACTCGGTCGATCAGATGACCTACGGCGAGTTTTTGATGAGCCTGCCTTCTCCTACCAGTTTCAACGTCTTTTCCATGAAACCTTTGGAGGGCAGCGGCGTTTTGGAGATTAACTCTGCGATCGCTTTTCCTATGGTCGATCGGTTGCTTGGCGGCAAAGGCGAGGCATACGACGCGAACCGCGACTTTACCGATATAGAATTAAACCTTTTAGACACCATTTTGCGCGTTATCATGCAAAACCTAAAGGACGCGTGGGCGCCCGTAACCGATCTCTATCCGCTGGTTGAAGCCAAAGAATCTAGCCCAAACGTGATACAGATCGTGGCGCAAAACGAGATTGTAGTGATGGTGGTGATGGAGATTATTATCGGGCATACCAGCGGAATGATGAACGTGTGCTATCCCGTGATCGCTCTGGAACCGATCTTGCCCAAACTCGCGGCGCGAGATATTATGATCAGCGACACGAGTTCGAGAAAATCGCGCAATAGGGAGCTTAAGACGTTGCTCGGCGGCGCGCGCGTCGGTTTGGAGGCGATTATAGGCGACGCTAAGCTAACATTACGCGAGCTGTTTGAACTGCAAAGGGGCGATATTTTAATTTTAAACCGTCCGGCGGACGACACGGCGGTGCTGTGCGTGGACGGCGAGGATAAGTTTGTCGCCAAACTCGGATTGAGCAGATTTCGCAAAACCGTCAAAGTTGAAGAGGTTATACGCACGGAACACGACGACGTGAAAGAGGTTTTGACCCGTCTTGAAGAAGAACGGCACAAGAAAATACAAGCGTTCAAAGGCGAAGCGTAATGAATTTTATCGAACTACTGCAAAAAGAGACGATCGCTACGGTAAGCGGCTTGCTTGGCTCTACGCCAACGGTTAGCCTAAAGGAGGAAAGCGCGCTTAGCGCCGATTCCGTCGTCGCTCTTCCGGCGGCGACGATCGATTTGGAATTTTCTGGAGCGTCGTTCGGCGCTGGGCGCGCGATTATGCCGCCGCAACTTGCTACCGCGCTGGCGGATATGATGGTTGGCGGCTCCGGCGAAAGCAAAGAAACTATGGAAAACGACGATCTCGACGCTACGAAAGAGATTGTTTCGCAGATTTTTGGAGCGCTCTCAAGCTCGCTTGCCGCGCAAAACGAGATCGCGAAATTTACTATCAAAACCGGCGAAGCGAAGTTTATTGATTCGGGCGGCTTAGCCGAGTTGGGTCAATTTGCCAAAATGTATACGTTTAGTTTCTCGATCGGCGCGATCGAAAGCGTAATGATGTTCGCGATCGATCAAGCCGTCGCGGCGGCGCTAAACAAAACCGCCGCGCCGCAAGCTATCGCCCCGCGCTCCGCGAGCGCTTCTCAACGCGAGCATTTGGCTCTTACGCCCGAAGAGAATAAAAACATTCAGTTGCTAATGGACGTGCATTTGGTCGTGCGCGTGCGCATAGGCAAAAAACAGATGCTTTTGCGCGACGTGATCAATATGGATATAGGCTCGATCGTAGAGCTTGATCAGCTTGCCAACGAACCGTTGGATATTTTAGTGGACAGTAAAAAAATCGCGGAAGGCGAGGTGGTGATCGTCGATGGAAACTTTGGCGTGCAGATCACCGCTATAGGCACAAAGCGCGAGCGTTTAGAGCAGCTCAAAAGCTGATTTTATGAGCCGCCTTTCGCGCTTAATCGGCGGACGAAAGCGTCTCAAATTTATAGCGGCGGGAGCGCTCGCGGTAATGATTATACTGGCAGGGCGTGCGACACAGCCCGAATTTGACGAGCAAACGTGGCTAAGACAGACAAAATCTTACGATATTTCTCTGCTTTACGCCGATCATGCGGACGAAAACGGCAAGTTTTTTAATCCTTGGCTCGCTAGACCTTCGCTTTTTACTTTAGCCGTTCGCAAAATTTTCGCGAAAAGCTATAAAACTCCGGATTTTCCGATAGAAAATTATCGGCATATTGAAAATAGCTACGAATACCTTTCTGATAGCGCAAACTCTATCTCTTTTGTCGGACACGCCTCGTTTATAATTAAGCTCGACGGCGCGACTATTTTTTTAGACCCTTTGCTTTCCGATCGCGCCGGATTAGCGCTTAAAGAGGTAAAAATACCGTTTAATTTCGACAAAGTCCCGCAAAATCCCGTCGTTTTAATAAGCCACAATCACTACGATCATTTAGATACGCAAACCATAAACGCGCTGATCAAAAAAAAGGCGGTATTTATCGCGGGTCTTAATATGGGCGGCTATTTCCAAGATTTAGGCGCCAAAAAGATATACGAATTAGATTGGTTTCAAAGCGTAACGATCGACAAGGTTACATATACTTTTTTACCCGCGCAACATTGGTCGTTAAGAGCGGGGCAGGGCGTTGACTCTACGCTTTGGGGCGGGTTTTTAATCGAGGGAAGCAAAACGATATATTTTTCGGGCGATTCCGGATATTTTAGAGGTTTTGAAGAGTTTGGAAGGTGCTATTTGATCGACTACGCTTTGATCGGCGTAGGCGCTTACGAGCCAAGATGGTTTATGCACTATCAACACCTTAATGTAAATGAATTTTTTCTCGCGGCAAAAGAGCTTAACGCGAAAGTGGCGATACCTATGCACTTAGGCGTTATACGGCTTGGCGACGAACACACTCTGTATCCGCTCCACGATATTACCTCTCGCGTTAAAGACGACGAAGCGTTGTCTAAACGAGTAAAAGTCATGAGGGTAGGCGAATATTTTATAATCGAGTAAGATCGCGGTTATCGAGGCGAATTGGCGCTGAAAGGATAAAACTTGTCGTTTTCTTGTCGGTATTATAGTTCTGATCGGTGCGTATTATTAAAAAAACAGTGCGATCCTGGCTGTAAAGGTTGCGTTTTATACGGGAAATTCATATTCTCATCTTCAAAGCCGCCGCCAAACGCGGCGATCAAGCGCGATAAACCGAGCAAAACAGATAGAAAATAGAGTAGGGCGATCTAGTTTTTTATTCGACGCGCTACAATACGGCAACGCTTAACACTGCGGCGGAGGCGGCGATGCAAGAGTCAAATAAGCTGTTTTATCTAGGAAGAGAGGGCGGCGCGGATACGCTCTATAAAAGCAAGGACTTAACGACGCACGCGCTTATCATAGGAATGACGGGTAGCGGCAAAACGGGCTTGGGTATCGGCTTAATCGAGGAGGCGGCGCTAGACGCTATACCCGCTATTGTTATCGATCCAAAAGGCGATATGGGCAATTTGTTGCTGACATTTCCGCATCTTGCCGCCGAAGATTTTTTGCCGTGGATCGATCCCTCCGAAGCGGCGAGCAAGAATCAAAGCGTAGAGGAGGCTGCAAAAAGCGAGGCAAAACTGTGGGCGGACGGCTTGAAAGAGTGGGGACAAGACGTTTCGCGGATCAAGGCGCTGAAAAACGGCGCGGAGTTTTCTATTTATACTCCGGGCGCGTCGCACGGCAGACGGATCAATATATTAAGCGGTCTTAAAGCGCCCTCGTCGGAGCTGGCGAACGATACCGACGCGCTAAACTCTATGATCGCCTCTTCGACGGCGAGTATTCTAAATCTGATAGGCATAAACTCTGATCCGTTATCCAGTAAAGAGCATATTCTTGTATCTACTATTATCGCTCATTTTTATAAGCGCGCTCAAGATTGTGAAATGGAGGCGTTAATAGCGGCGATCATCAATCCGCCTTTTGAAAAAGTAGGGGTATTCTCTACGGAAGCGTTTATGCCTAAAGATAAGCGAATGGAGACGGCAATGAAGCTAAACGCGATTGTCGCTAATATATCTTTTTCGACATGGCTTGAGGGCGAGGATATAGATATTGATCGATTGTTATTTACCGAAGAAAGAAAGGCGCGCGTTTCGATATTTAATATCGCTCATCTAAACGATAGCGAACGCATGTTTTTTGTAACCGTATTGCTTAACAATATCGTCGCTTGGATGAGATTACAAGAGGGATCGCCGTCGCTTCGCGCTATATTATATATGGACGAAATTTTCGGTTTCTTCCCGCCGAACGGAAATCCGCCCTCAAAAACGCCTATGCTAACCCTGCTAAAACAGGCTCGCGCGTTTGGGCTAGGCGTAATTCTCGCTACGCAAAATCCTGTCGATCTCGATTATAAGGGGCTATCGAATATAGGCGCCTGGTTTATAGGCAGGTTGCAAACGGCGCAAGACAAAGATCGCGTATTGGACGGTTTGATAGGTTTAAATGGCGCGACAGTTAATAAAAGTGAGCTCGGCGCAGCTATTTCTGGCTTGAAAAAGCGTAATTTTTTATTAAAAAACGTCAATCAAGACGGACTTGTAGTATTTCAAACCCGATGGACGCTGTCGTATCTTAAAGGTCCGCTTTCGCGAGATCAGATAAAATCGCTTACGCAAAGTAATCTATCGAAAAATAAAACGCCGCTTGTTAACAAAGTTGATACGCCGCTTATACCGTATATGGAACAACGTTTTTATTATAAAACCGAAAGCGACTCTTATCGTTTAACCCCGTATTTGGTTTGTAGCGCGAAAGCTATATTTATTAACGCAAAACTATCTATCGATCTTAAGACGGCAGTTTGGGCGGAAACGGCGTTTGCTAAGGGCGAACAAACAGAGTGGCGCTTAATGGAAGCGCCGGCGCCGCTTGAAGCCGTCGCGCGCAAAAATAGTAGCTTTGACAAAATATCCGTTTTCATCGACGATCAAAAAAGATTGAACGCGCTTAAAAAAGAGGCTATCGCATATACTGGACGCGCGAAAAAACTTTGCGTTTTAAGCGCGCCGGCGCTGAAAATGGAAGCGCGCCAAGAAGAAAACGAAGACGAGTTTAGGTGGAGAATTAAGCGGAAACTGGACGAATTGTTTGAACAAGAAAGTAAAGGGCTTAAATCGATCTACGAGAAGAAGCGAAAAACGCTTGAGGATCGGCGATCGCGCTTGGCGCTAAAACTCGATAAAGAAAAAGCCGACGCGCGCAACAAAACGCTGGATACCGTCGTATCGATTGGCGGCGGTATTTTGAGCGCGCTGTTTTCAAAGGGCAAGTTGGGAAGCGTCGCTAAAGCGGCAAGCGGTATTAAAAGCGCTGGCAAAACGATCAAAGAGCAGAATGACGTTAGATTGGTAGAGCGAGAGCTTTTCGAGCTTGAGCGAGAAACGAATAACGCGTCAAACGAATTAGAGATAAAAATTCAAGAGTTGAAAGAGAAGTACGACATATCAAAAGTAGATTTTGAAGAGATTGCGTTATATCCTAAAAATACTGATATATACGACGAGGATTTGTTTGTGCTATGGAAAGAGAAATAAAGCTGGGGCGAGCGCTCTCTTGAAAATTCAAGAGAATAACTATTATGTTAACCAATCTAGAATATTCAAGATGATCTGCGTTTTCGATAAGGAAGTCAATTTACAAATACGGTATTTTGGGCAAAAAACCGAAAACGCGCTTCCTTAACTTTTTAATTTAACGCCCTCCTCTCTCCGCGCCTGTTAGCTCTTTTTATTGCGTTGGCGCTACAATGGCAGACTTTGCGACACTTATTTTTGACGAGAGGAAAGAACGATGGTAGAGGTAATATGGAAAACGGCGGCGGCGCTAATCGGCGGTTTGCTGGCGCTTTGGTTTATTAAGGCGTTGATCCGCAATTTCGTGCGTTTTGCGAAATTCGCGCCAAATCGTTACGTCTTTCGCTATAAAGGCAAAAAGATCGTTTCGGAGGGAGCGGGACTGGCGTTTTTCTATTTCGCTCCATCGACCTCGCTCGTCGCGGTGCCTATCAGTAGCGAGGACGCGCCTTTTATGCTTTCGGATACCTCCGCCGATTTTCAAGAGATCACGATACAAGGGCAGATTACCTATCGCATTTCCAACCCCGCGCAAGCGGCGAAAATGCTCAATTACTCCATAGACATCGAACGCTCCGGACTAAACTATCAATCCGACGACCCTCAGAAATTGCCCGAGCGACTTGTCAATCTAGCGCTGGTCGCGATCAAAGGCGCGATCAAGGACCTTGAATTGAAGAAAGCCATAGTAGCCTCGGACGACATAGCCGACAAAGCGCGTCAGGCGCTTTCGGAACACGATATGGTTAAAGCGCTGGGCGTGGAAATACTGGGGCTTTCCGTCGCCGCCGTCCGCCCTGCCCCCGAAACCGCCAAAGCGCTGGAAGCCGAAACGCGCGAAAGCATTTTGCAAGAATCCGATCAAGCCATTTTTCAGCGGCGCAATTACGCCGTAGAGCAGGAGCGCACTATCCGCGAGAGCGAACTCAACACCGAAATCGCCGTAGAAAACAAAAACCGCGAGATTCAAGAAAGCAAGTTAGAAACCAAACGTTTAGCTATGAAAAAGGAACTAGAGACCAAACATTTAGCAATGAAAAAAGATATGGAAATGCAAGACGAACGTCTTGCTTTTCAGGTTTTGCAGGAAGAAAAAACCCAAGCTCTTATCGACCTCAAAAGCCGAAACGACAAGGCGGCTGCCGACGCCAAAGCCTACGCGCTTAAAGCGGTTATCGCGGCTTACGAGAACACCAAGCCGGAAGTTCTGAAAATATTGGCGAATGCTGGGTTGGATTCCGGTCGGTTGCTCGCGCAAGCCTTTCAGGGCATCGCCGATCAAGCGGAAAAAATCGGCAATCTCAACATTACCCCCGATCTCTTGAACGCAATTATAGACGGCTCGGATACCAAAACCGCTTAAACAAGATCGGGCGGATAGGCTTATGAAAAAATACGATCGCCGTATCGTCGTTATCACGCGAGAGACGCGGCTTGAAAAGGCGCTCATAAGACACAACACCCGCGCCCAAGCGAAGTTCTACATCAATTCTCTAGGCGGGGATTTCGACGATTACGACGCGGAACATCGCCAATATCACGCCTCCGT
The DNA here is from genome assembly GCA_031258155.1 of Helicobacteraceae bacterium. NCBI lineage: Bacteria > Pseudomonadati > Campylobacterota > Epsilonproteobacteria > Campylobacterales > Helicobacteraceae > Helicobacteraceae bacterium. Next base: position 57,223 of record JAIRNH010000003.1, read on the forward strand.
GCGGGAGGCGCGTCAATGTTTGGAGGAGATGGGAAATCTCCAGATATTAGACCGCAAATACTTGCCCAATTTTATTTTTGCGCCGGAGGATATTGCGGTGGCGATCGGGCAGGACGGCTTGGTGGCGAATACGATCAAATATCTAAACGCCCAGCCGATCGTAGGCGTCAATCCCGATCCAAATCGCTGGGACGGCGTGCTTTTGCCCTTCGCGCCGAAAGACGCGGCGAAAATCGTCGAGGACGTCATAAAGGGGCGACGAAAGACGGAAGAGGTAACTATGGCGAAAGCGAGCGTCCAAAACGGACAGGAGTTGTTAGCCGTTAACGATCTTTTTATCGGGCAACGCACCCATGTGTCCGCCCGCTACATAATCAAGCATGGCGAGATCAAAGAGTCGCAATCATCAAGCGGCGTCATCGTCTCCACGGGGCTAGGTTCTACGGGCTGGATGAAAAGCGTTATCGCGGGCGCGTTGCGCATTTGCGCTTCTTCTATCATCGACGAATATCTCAAAGAACCCGCGACAGGCGCCGCGTCGAATACGTCGAATACGCAAGATAGGCGCTACGATTTTTCGGAACTCTCAAGCGCTATTGGAAAGTGGAAGAGCGAAGAGCTTATTTTTTCGGTGCGCGAACCGTTTCCAAGCAAGACGACGGGCGCAAATCTGGTTTTTGGAAAAGTTTCGGCGGATAAGCCGCTACGCATCGAATCTCTTATGGGAGAAAACGGCGTAATCTTTAGCGACGGCATGGAAAGCGATTTTCTGGCTTTCAACTCCGGCGTCGAGGCGACAATCGCCCTCGCGGACAAGCGCGGACATATCGTCGTATAACGCTCCGCGCGATCGTTAAAAGCGCGATAAAACATTCAAACTGCAGACCCGAACGCCGCGTTTCAATGCGAGTTATGCCAGCAATAATGGTTATTCGCAACGCGCTCGATCGCGCAGGGGATATGGGGAGTGACGGGAGAGGCGGACGGGCGAGCGTCCCGATTGTCCATAGGAATACTACGGCGGCAAACGCGAATACGATCTTGACGTCCAACCGCGGTTTCCGATCGCGTTTTAATCTTACCCAACTGAGCGGCGGCGTTAGTCAAAACTAGCGCCGTTAAATCCCTTTTTCCTAGCTAATCAAAAAAACCAAAACGTTTTTTTGCTCGCCGCTTCCTCGTCTGCCTTCAACCTTTCAAGCAAAGCGCAGTCGCCTAAACCGCAAGCCTTCTGCGCGTCGTCCATAGCCTCTTTATCCTTACCCATATCGCGATAGGCGTTTCCGCGTTTTACATAGGCGGTTAGATTGCCGCGATCCATACTGATCGCTCGCCCATAGTCGGCAATCATCATATTTTCGTCGCCCATTTTTTCATATATAGCGGCGCGGTTTATATACGCGACGGCTTCCTGCGGCGAATACTTAATAGACGCGGAGTAATCTGAAATCGCCTTCGCGTAATCGCCGGCTTGAGCGTAAGCCTCTCCGCGTCCGTTATACGCCGACGAGTTTTGCGGTTCGATTTTGATCAGTTGCGAGAAATCGTCAATCGCCTTCGCGTAATCGCCGGCTTTCACATAAGCTCTTCCGCGTTCGCCGTAAGCCGCGCTAGGGTTACGATCTAACGCGATTCCGGCGCTATAGTCGCTTATCGCCGCTTTATAGTTGCCGATCGCGTAGTAAGCGGCGGCGCGATCGTAATAGATCGACGCGCTTGGGTCTAAATTCGCCGCGACGTTAAGATCCAAAATAGCTTTGTTGTAGTCTTTTAAGCCGATATGGGCTTTAGCGCGGCTCGCGTAAGCCTTAGCGCCGAGTCTTGAGTTTAGTTCGATTGCCTTAGTGTAATCGTCGATCGCGTTTTTGTAGTTAGCCAGCACGTAATACGCATCGGCGCGGGCTATATACGCCCGCGCGTTTTTGGGATGCTGCTTAATCTCTTTGTTGAACTGCTGAATAGCGGCTCTATAGTTGCCCTCGCCTATCGCCAGCAACCCGCGCTCCAGAAAGGAAGCCGCGCCAAAAGCCGACAAACCAAACAATAAAAACATACACAGAGTTTTTCTCATTTTTGTCCAATCATAAAATATATCGCCGCTCGTAGCGTAATATGTATATTATATTAAAGAGCGGTTAATTACGCTTTAATTTGGTTATTACTTTTTGTCGCAACGACCAATTTTTAACCAAACAATAAAGCGCGCCGAAACAGGCGAATCTCAATCGCCAACCTCCGCAACAATCGCGTCTAGCAACCTCTCGGCTAGATTGTTTCGCAACGCTTCAAGCGCGCGCGCTTGCGCGGTTTGCGCGGTTTGCGACGACTCTTTGACCTCTAGGATAAACGCGCGCCTCGTCGTTCCGTATTCGTAATCGACAATCTCGGTTTCAAGAACGGCGCGCGCCCACTGCCAGCCGTTCTCGGCGCGAACGTCGTTTTTGAAATAACCGATCGCCTGATAATCGCTTTTATCCTGCTCGGTAAGCGTAAAACCGATAGCGCTAATCGCTTCTGATAACAGCTTTTTGCCTTCGTAATCGCCGCCCACCGAGAACTTTACGGATCGCAAAGCGGCGCGTCTGCTAGCTAGAATATCGCTTTGACCTTTATACGCCGACGGCGGCATGGCGTCGATCACCGCCAAGATCGCGGCGATCTCGCGCCGCTCGTTTAACAATCTATTCGCGAGACTTAACGCTTTCACCTTATTAAGCGGGTCGCTTTCGACGTTAGCCTCGTTTAGCAAAACGCCAACCTCAAGCTCTTTTTGCGAAAGCTCCGCGCCAAGCCTCATAGCGTTTTTAGCGCGATCCAAAACCGCCAAAGCGTAATATATCTTATTTGTTTCGTCGTAATAGCGCTCGGCGATCTCCACGCCGCCGACAGTTTGGCTGACGCGAACGTTTACCGCGCTAGAAAAGGCGCTTTCAAACTCCCCTTTTAAGGCGCTGGAAGTTTTTGAGCGCTCCGCGCTCTCGACGCTGACGCTGATTGTTTTAGCTAGATCGTTTCTCGCGCGATCGGCGGCTATATCCCGCGTAATTCCGCTGCCAATTCCCGTTATATAGCGGCTCGACGGATAGTCGCTAGCGCCGCTTACCCATTTAGGCGGCGCGGCGGCGGTCGATCCCGCTTTGTCGGCGCACGCGATAACCCCGATCCCTATTAACGCCAAAACAATTAACGCCGCAAAACGCATAAGCCGCTCCTTTTAGGAATTACTAGTATAAGCGCGGGGCGAGAAACGTCCTCTCTCCCGCTTTGATCTCTATATTATATTCTTTTGCGCCGATCGTTACGCGCCGCCAACCGCGATCTAGCCGCGCGCGCGCGATATAGATAGAATCAGGCAGAGCATACCACCCGCGAGTATCCGCCACTTCGGTCGCAACGTTGAAAAGGTTCATAACAAGTTTCGCCATCGAAGCGGCTCCGCCGTCGTTTTTGCCTCCCGCCGCCGCCCCTACGGCGGCTTCCGTCGCCTTTTTGGCTACGAGCCTAGCGACGGCGCGCGCCGTAATAGCGGGCATATCGTCGTTAAGCGTTTCCAAAGCGATCGCCGCGACGTTTTCGATCGGCTCAAAAATCGCCTGTTTATCATCGACTAAAAACCAAGCGGGGGCGGAAAACGGTCGCGTTTCATAATGCGGAAGCGAAACGCTAATCAACCCGATTGAAGAGCCAACCATTATGTCGGAGGCGCGTTTGATCGGCGCGAACCCGCCGCTTAAAATTACGATAAGCTCTCCTTGATCGCGATTGATCGCGCCAAAATCGCCCGACAAACCGAACTCGCTTTTATATTGATTGTATTCCTGCGTCGCGCCTAGTTTTTTAGAAAGGCGCAATAGATCGTTTTTGAGATAATTTGGTAGATTGACGCCGAAATAGCCCTCTTTATATACGCGATACGCTTGACGATACGATACAAGCGCCTCGCTATTTTCGCCTAGCGCCTCGAACACCGCGCCGCTTAAATACCTCAGCGCCGCGTCGTCTTGATACTCTCCCGCGTCGATTGTCTTTAGCCTCTCGTCGCCTTGCATAATCTCGACGCGCGCGCCGTATAGATCGCCCTTAAGCAGATAGTTGATCGCCGAATAAAAACTTGTCAGAACGCGCTCAAAATCGGCGGCGGCGTAAGCGATCGCCCCGTCGTTTATTAGCGCGGAAGCGGCTTGTTCGCTGACGCTGATCGCGTCGTATTCGGTAAAAAGCTCCTTTGCCGTCTCAAACGACTCGGAGCTTTCCTCGTAACGACCTAAATCCTGCAAAATCATCGCGCGGTTCAACTCGAATACGACCCTATCGCGATCGGCGGGCGTTTTGCTCTCTAGCGCTTGCAACGCGGCTTCAACGTTGTTGGCTTTTAGATTGCTCTCTACCCGCGCGAAACCGCTAGAGTGCGGAGCGCAACCGGTAAAAAAGCAAAACGCGATAACGGCGAATAGCGCGGCTCGCATAGACTACGGACGCACTCTTTTGTTTTCGACCAGCTTCTTGATTTTTTCCTGCCCGTTCCAAACAATCTCTTGCGATTCTATGTTTGTGAGCGTCAGATCTACCTGATAGTATTTGACCGCCGTTTTACCTTCGCTGTCTATGATCGTATTGATCGAGCCGCCCACGATAAAGTCCGCGCCGATCTCTTGGCGCTCTTTTTTGCGGGTGTCCTCTTTGGCGTATTGATCTTGTTCCACGCGCTCGTCTCGCGCCGAGAGGCGATCGTCTCTTGAGGCGATAAACCGCGCTTCGCCGGAGTTGATCACAGCGCGCTGAATATCGCTGATAAACGTCTGCGTGTTGATATGCTCGTGGCTAAGATTTTTGATCTCGCCAACCGTCAAAACGGGCGCTTTCTTAGAAGCGGCGTAGAACCTAGCCAGCCAAGGAGCGTTAAGCATATCGCGGATCATCGTCTCGCCGGTCATTCTCGAATCCGCGTCGTTCCAATCGCCGCTAAGATCGATCGTTTCGCCAACGTCAACGCGGGTAACTTTCGTGGAGCAACCGCTTAAAAGCAGGGCGAAAATCGCCGCGCCTATCAATAAGACTTTTTTCATCTTTGTCCCTTGTTTTGAATTAATAATTATACAATCAAAAAACTATCTAAAACGCGCGGCGCGGCGATAAGCCGGATTCTGTCTTGGACGACGATTTCTCTAGGTCGTTTGTCGCCAAACGACTCAAGCGAGGCGTTCGCTTTGCGGAGCTTTAACCTGACGCCTCTTGCTACGGGTTGGGCTTGCCTACAACCTTTGTCGCCAAAGGTTTGGTGGTCTCTTACTCCGCCGTTTCACCCTTACCGCGTAAAACGCGGCGGTTTGTTTTCTGTTGCGCTTTCCCTAAGATCGCTCTCGCCGCTCGTTAAGCGGAACCCCGCTCCGCCGTAGCCCGGACTTTCCTCGCGTTTTACCGCGCCGTCGCCTGCCGCGCCGCGAAGCGAATTATAGCGCCGCAACCAAAACAAACAGAGAACGTCTTTGCTCGGATAAAACGGCGGCTTGCAAGGAGGGGCTATAATTATCCGAAAAATCGCGGCGCGATAAAGGAGCGTAAGTGTTTACAGGTTTGATCAGAGAGATTGCGCGAACGACGTTGACGGGCAATCGCTTGCGCGTAAAAGCCTCTTACCGTCCAAAGATAGGCGATAGCGTAGCCGTCAACGGCGCTTGTTTAACCGTCGTCGCTATAGACAAAGAAGGTTTTAGCGCCGATCTCTCCTACGAGACGCGCCAATCGATCGCGACGGAAAACCTAAATTTTCAAGCGCATATAGAGCCGGCGATGGTTATGGGCGATCGTTTCGAGGGGCATATAGCGCAGGGACACATCGATTTTATAGGCTCAATTCAAGCGATTGAAACGCAAGGCGACGCTCAAAACTTTTTTATCGCGCCGCCAAAAGAGGCTATGCGCCTGATCGCCCCTAAAGGCTCGATTACTATCGACGGCGTAAGTTTGACGATCAACGACGTTTTTGAAAGTTCATTTAAGCTGACGCTTATCCCGCACACGTTAAAAAATACGCTTTTTAGCGGCTATAAGGTAAATCGGCGCGTAAATATAGAGACCGATCTTTTTGCCCGTTACGCGGCGCGGATTTTGGACTGCGGCGCGATCAAAAACGATCTTCCGCGCGATAGGCGACGCGAGATCGATCTGATAACGGCGATCTTCTAGCCGCGCCGTTAACGGCGCGGCGCGCGACTACTTGCCGATCTCCTCAAACTCGTTGTGCTTCCACATATAAGCCAACGCCGACAAGAGTATGAAATACAACACAAAGATAACGCCCAATCGGTTGCGTTCGTCCTTTTTCGGATCGCCGATTTGATCGATATACTCGACCGCCTTAGCCTGCGCCTGTTGCGTTAAACCGACGCGGGGCATCGACGTGCCAAGCAGATGTTTTTGCGGATCGTTGATAAAGGTTTGCAGATAGGATTCGCCCTTAGAACGAATCATCACCGATAGGTCCGGCGGCAAAACGCCGCCTAGATAGGATTTTAGCTCGCCCTCTTGCGCCTGTAACGCTACCTTGTCGTATATAAAGCTGTGGCAACGCGCGCAAGCGTTAACGGCGACGCTTTTCGCGTCGATCTCCTCTATTGGCTTAGCTTGCGACTTAATAAAGCCGACAATGTTTGCCGCATCGTCGTCCGTAAGACCTAGAAACGGCATTTTGAAGTAGGTGGAGCGAACCTTTTCGTCGAACGAGGCGATCGCCTTTTGCGTCGTTTCGTTAGCCGTCTGCTCCGCCTCTTCGAGCGTCATATTGGGATGCGCGTCGATCAGCTTTTGCGCGTCTTGCGGCAACAAGGCGTTTTGACGCGCGGTATGACCCGCTATCAATACCGCGTTAGCGGGGTCTTTAATCAACTCGACCAAAAATACCTCGTCGTAAATGCTAGTCGCGTTGGACAGATCGGGCGGTAGCAATCCGTTGGCGTTTATCAGATCGATCGCCGGCGTTACAATACCCGTCGTTTCCATATTATGACACGCCGCGCACATATTCTTAAACGTTTCCGCGCCTACGGCGAGATTGGCGTTAGCTATCAGGCTTTTGACCCTATTGCGTTCGGCTTCCACTTCGTCCCTGCCCAGCGTTGGATAGAGATCGGCAAACGTATAATCTTCGGGGGCTACCTTAGGATTAAACACATGGTGCGCGTAAGGCTCGATCCCAATATAGGTAACGATCACAAAACCTACCAAAACGGCTAATATTTTAAGGCTTTTCATTGATCCGCCTTTCTATCGCCCGCTTCTTTAGCGGGTTTGGCGCCCTCTTTGGTCGCCTCTTGCGCGGGCTTGATCGCCTCTGGCGCGAGTTTAACGCCCTCGCCAAGCTCGCGCGCTTTTCTCTCGCGGGAGCTAAGGATTGGCAGAGCGACTAGCATTAGCCCCAAAAACGAGATCGACAGCAAAAAGCCGATCCACGCGTTAACTCCCGTCGGCGGCAACTTGCCGTAGATCGTTAAAAAAACGAGAACAACCATCAACGACCAGAACCAGTATTTCATCAGCGGGCGCTTATGCATAGGCAGCACAAGCGGATCGCGATCGAGCCACGGCAACGCGAAAAATACAGCGTTCGCCACGCTAAAAGCGATAAAGCCTAATCCCGAACTAAAGAAAAAGCCGCGAAGCACCTCGTAAGACCAGAGAAAATACCATTCGGGATAGATATGCTCAGGCGTTTTCATCGGATCGGCGGGCAGGAAGTTGATCGGGTCCATCGCAAATCCGTAGCTGTAAAAGACAAGAAAGAAAAAGAGCGCGGACGCCACGCAAACGACAAAAATATCCTCCGCCATAAACTTAGGCCAGAAAGGCATTACTTTAGAGCCAACCTTGTTGCCGGCGAGATATTTTTTCGCCTCCGTTTCAAAGTCGATCTCTTCGCTATCCTCGTTATTGACGTGCGGCGCGCGCAAAGCGTACATATGCAGGCAGATAACGCCGATAATCACGACGGGCAGCAAAAAGACGTGAAGCATAAAGAAGCGCGTCAGCGTCGCGTCCCCCACCGCGTAATCGCCGCGTATCCACACGACCAGATCGCTTCCGATAAACGGAATCTCGCCAAAAAGACCGGTGATAACCTGCGCCGCCCAGAAACTCATCTGCCCCCACGGAAGCATATAGCCGCTAAAGCCCGCCGCGCTAAAGGTAACAAACAGCAAAACGCCGCTAAGCCAGATAATCTCGCGCCCCGATTTGAACGAGCCGTAGTAGATACCGGTGAACATGTGAATATAGATAAAGAGGAAAACCAGACTTGCCGCCACCGCGTGCATATGCCTAAAGAGCCAGCCGAACGCCACCTCTTGCATAATGGTGTAATTGACGCTGTAAAACGCCATGCCTTCGTCGGGCTTGTAATACATCATTAGGAATATGCCCGTAACCACAAGCACCGTAAAGAGCGTGGCAAGTACCATTCCAAAACTCCACAAGAAGTTGATCTTCTTGGGAATCCAATATTCCGTCATCATCACTTTGATAAAGGCTTTGCCCCAAAGGCGTTGATCGAGCCACTCCCCTATGCCGTTTGCTTTTTTGAAATTAGCCATTTTCGCTCTCCTTTAAGCTAACGACGCGAGTCGTTTATACTCCTCGCCCTCTTCGCCAAGCACGATTACCGCGCCGTCTATCCTAAAAGGAGGAATATCAAGCGGACGGGAAGGAGGTCCGAAAGTATTAACGCCGCTTACGTCAAACTCTCCGCCGTGGCAGGCGCACTTGAACTGCTGCGCGCTTTGATTCCAAGCGGGAATACACCCTAGATGAGTGCATAGCGCGACGACGATCGTGTAGGCTGCGCCGTTAATAACGACGTCGCGTTTTTCGTTAAGCGGCATATTATCGCCTTTTTTGAGGATATAAACCGGTTTCTTACGATAAACGACTCTAATCAACTCGCCCGGCGTTAGCGCGGAAATATCCACCTCGGTCGTGCCAGCCGCGATTACGTTGGGAAGCGGGTCCCATGTGCGCTTCATGCCGTAGAGAGCGGCTACGCCCCCCGCCGCCGCGGCTACGCCAAGCGCCATGCCGGCGCCCTTTATGAAGCCGCGCCTTTTGGAGTTATACTCCATCTTCGCCCCTTTTCTTTGAAATATTGGGTTTAGGTTACAACTACCGCGATTGTTAAACGCGGCTTAAAACGTCATATTTTAGCCCTCTTTGCCTAAAAAGAGCGCCTAAATTTATCTGCGCCTGTTCAAAAACGCGATTTTAATAGCTAAAATATCCAGCGCCGCGGGGGTCATACCGCTGATCTGTTCCGCGTCAAAAAGCGTTTGCGGTCGGAAGCGCTTCAGCTTTTGCGTGATTTCCGCGCCAAGCCCTTCGATCGCGCTAAAATCAAGATCGGCTGGGATAGATAGCGTCTTCATCTCCCTCATGCGCTCGATCTGCTCTTGCTGTTTAGTTAGATAGTGATCGTATTTCGCGGCGATAAGAATCTGCTCTATAGCTTCGGCGCTTACCTTTTCAAAATAGCCGTCGATCGCGCGCAATTTCGCCTCGTTAAAACTTGGGCGCGAGGCGAGCGTCAAAAGCGAGGTTTTTTCGCCGATCGCCTCTTCGCCGATCGCCTTTAGACGGCTTAACGTTTCCGCGTTGTTGGTTAGAAAACGGGTTTTGAGGTAATTAACGCCCCCGCTCGTCTCGTTCGCTTTGCGCTCGGCGCGATCAAACAAAGCGCGATCCGCTAGTCGGTAGCGGTAGGCGTATTTCGCCAGACGCAAATCGGCGTTGTCCTCTCGCAACTGCAGGCGGTATTCGGCGCGGCTGCTAAACATTCGATACGGCTCGTTCGCCCCTTTGGTTACTAGATCGTCGATCAAAACGCCGATATACGCCTCGTCGCGCCCTAAGACAAACGGATCCTCCCGCGCGATGAACAGCGAGGCGTTAATCCCCGCCATAATCCCCTGCGCCGCCGCCTCTTCGTAGCCTGTCGTGCCGTTAATCTGCCCCGCGCAAAATAGCCCCGCGATCCTCTTAGTCTCGAGACTATGCTTTAACTCCGTCGGCTGAATGTAATCGTATTCGATCGCGTAGCCGTAGCGGGTAATCTCCGCTTTTTCAAACCCGTTTATCGATCGAATAAACGCCTCTTGAACGTCGATTGGCAGCGAGGTGGAAAGCCCGTTAAGATAGTATTCGCCGCTTAAGCGCGATTGCGGCTCGACGAAAATCTGATGGCTCGTCCGATCGCTAAAACGGCTAATTTTATCCTCGACGCTTGGGCAGTAGCGCGGTCCCACGCCCGTGATCTGTCCGGTAAAGATCGGCGAGCGATCAAACGCCGCGCGGATAATTTCGTGCGTTTTTTCGTTGGTTTCGGCGATAAAGCAGGGGATTTGCGCGGGCGCGAAATTGGCGATCGGCGTTCTTAGGCTAAAAGGTTTGGGCGCCTCGTCGCACTCTTGCCTGATCAGTTTGCTAAAATCAATCGACTTCGCGTCTATGCGCGGGCAGGTGCCTGTTTTTAGCCTGCCTATCTCGAAACCTAGCGATCTTAACTGCGCCGCGAGCGTTATAGACGGCATCTCTCCCATGCGCCCCATTTTTAGTTTTTTTTCGCCTAGATGAACGACGGAATCCAAAAAAGTGCCGGTAGTTAATACGATCGCGGCGCAGCGATACTCCGCTCCCAATCTGGTTTTGCCGCCGACGATCCTGCCGCCTTCGATAATAAGCTCCTCTAACATATCTTGCGAAACGATCAAGTTTTGCTCGGCTAAGCAGTATTCGCGGGCAAAAAGCGGATAGGTATCCATGTCGATCTGAACGCGGCTGCCGCGCACCGCCGGACCTTTGGAGGCGTTTAGCGTGCGGTATTGCAGCGCGGCTTTGTCGGTCAAAATCCCGATAACGCCGCCCAAAGCGTCGGTCTCTTTGGCGAGGTGTCCCTTGCCGAGACCTCCGACGGCGGGATTGCAACTGATCGCGCCGATCTGAGAGATAAGCGGGGTTATCAACAGAGTTTTGCGTCCCGTTTTGGCGGCGGCGAGCGCGGCTTCTACTCCGGCGTGTCCGCCGCCGACAATGATTAAATCATATTTTTGCATTGGCGAAATTGTAATAAAATAACCGTTGAGCAACTAAAAGGGTCGATGTTGGAAGAAAATATTTCGCAAGAGCTAACCAATATATTAAACGATCTGGAACGGATCGGAACGCTAGTGGCGCGCAAAGAGGCGGAGCTTGGCATCGCGCGCGACGCGTCGATCGCAAAGCTAGGCGCGGACTGTTACGAGCTAAAAATCAACGATCGATCCTACTATCTCGACAAGGCGCGTTTTGAGGCGCTGGCGTCCCAAATCGGCGCGATCGCGAAAGAGTCGCTATGAGCGTCGTTACGAAACGGCTGGGTTTTTTTCTGATTTTCGACACGGTTTTATCGTTTTTATCGTTTCTGTTCGCGTATCTCTTGCGATTTAACTTCGATATTCCCCAGCCGTTTTTTGAGGGGCTTTGGTTCTATTTCCCGATCTTATGGGCGCTAAAAATCGGCGCGTTTGGCGCGTTTGGCGTCTATCGCGTCCCTTGGCGCTTCTTTTCGCTGGACGGATTGCAGCGGCTTGCATGGGCGCACGCGCTCGCCTACGCGCTCTTTTTCGCGCTGTTTTTCGCCGCGAGCGGCTTATCTGGCAATACCCTGCCCGATTTTTCCAAATCGATCCCCGTTATAGACGGCGCGATCTCTATCGTGCTGATCGGCGCGTTGCGCGTGGCTAAACGTTTCGTCGTCGAATCGCGCGCGCGCGGCGGCGAAACGGCAAAGGCGATCGCGATTGTGGGCGCGAACGAGAACGGCGAGCGGGTCTTTCGCTCGCTCGATCGCGGCAGATACGCGGCGCGTTTTTTTGTCGATTCCGATCCGCTTAAACGCAAACAGCGCATTCACGGGTTGGAGGTGGTAGGTTTCGACGAGTTTAAGGGGCTCGCCGCCAAACGCGGCGTTACGGAGGCGATTATCGCGGAGGACGGCGAAACCTCGCTAAAAGAGATTTACGAACGCTTAAGCGAAGCGGGCGTAACTCAGGCGAGGCGCGTCGCGCGGTTGGACGGCGAATATGAAAAGCTGAAAATCGAGGACCTTTTAGCGCGAAATCCAAAAGACCTTGACAAAGAGGCGATCGCCGCTTTTATCAAAGGCAAAAAGGTTCTCGTTACGGGCGCGGGAGGGACAATCGGCGGCGAGCTGTCCAAACAAGCGGAGCGATTTGGCGCCAGCGAGTTGATTTTGGTCGATTCAAGCGAATACAACCTCTACTCGATCGGACAGGAGCTTGAAAAGGCGCGCTTGATAACGCTAAACGTCTCCGATAGGGAGGCGGTAGATAGGTTGTTTGCCCAAACAAAGCCGCAGATCGTCCTGCACGCCGCCGCGTATAAACACGTCCCGCTGTCGGAGGCAAACCCGAAATCTACGGCGATCAACAACATAATCGGCGCTAAAAACTGTATCGACGCGGCGATCAAACATAGCGTCGAGGTCTTCACGCTAATCTCCACCGATAAGGCGGTGCGCCCGACAAACATAATGGGCGCGACCAAGCGCGTCTGCGAACTCTACCTACAAAACGCGCCTAGCGGCGCTACGCGCCTAGCGGCGGTGCGCTTTGGCAACGTGTTAGGATCGAGCGGATCGGTTATCCCGCGCTTTCGGCGGCTGATCGACGAAGGTAAGCCGCTCACCGTAACGCACCCTGAGATCACGCGCTATTTTATGCTGACGAGCGAGGCGTGCGAGCTTGTGTTGCAGGCGGCTTCGTTAGCGCGCGGCGGCGAAATTTTCGTGCTGGATATGGGCGAACCGGTCAAGATCGCCGATATGGCAAAAAAGATGCTCGCTTTGGCGAATAAGCCGGAGCTTGGCGTCGTATATACTAGTTTGCGCGCGGGCGAGAAACTTTACGAAGAGCTATTGATCGACGAGAGCGAAAAAACCGCGAAATACCCCTCTATTTTCGTCGGCAAACCCACAAAGACCGATTTCGCGGCGCTAAACGCGCAAATAGCCGCGCTTACGCAATCTAGCGACGAAGAGATAGCCGCGATCCTAAAGGCGATCGCGCCCGAATTTCACCACAACAAAGGAGCGTAACATGCAATCCATCTTTAGAGAATACGATATACGCGGTATTTTTGAAAAGGAGTTAAGCGCCGAGAGCGTCAAAAAAATAGGTTTTACGCTTGGACGCGAGATAGGAGCTGGCAAAGTCGTAGCGATTGGATACGACGCGCGCGTTCATTCGCCCGCGCTGTTCAACTATCTTGCCAGCGGCTTTAACCGCGCCGATCTAAAGGTCTTAAATATAGGTATGTCGCCCACGCCGGTTAGTTACTTCGCGGGTTTTCAGGAGTTTAACGGCGCGAAGCCGGACGCTACGGTGATGATCACGGGCAGCCATAATCCGCCCGAATACAACGGCTTTAAGATTACGATCGCCAACGCGCCCTTCTTTGGCGAGCAGATTTACGCGCTTGGACGAAAAGTCGCCGCCTGCGACGAGAGTATCCCCGATAATTTCGCCGCCGAAAAGATCGACGCGCTTAGCCGCTATATAGCCTATCTTAGCGAGCAGTTTAAGGGGTTAAAAGGGTTGAAAACGCCGCTTGTTTTCGATATAGGCAACGGCGTGGCGGCGATCGCGCTTAAGCCGGTTTTGCAAAACTTAGGGATCGAGGCGAAACTGCTATTTGAAGAGCCGGACGGAACGTTTCCCAACCACCACCCCGATCCAAGCGAAGAGGAGAACCTCGCGCTGTTAAAAGAGGAGATGAAAACGAGCGGGCAAAAATACGGCTTTGCTTTCGACGGAGACGCGGATCGCGTCGCGATGTTAAGCGCCAAGCACAACTTCAAAGGCGATATTCTCTCGATTTTCTTAGCGCGCCATATCAAAAACCCGATCGTGATCGGCGAGGTTAAATGCTCTCAAGTGATGTATGACGAGATCAACAAATTTGGCAAGGCGATCATGCACAAAACGGGGCATAGCAACCTCAAGGTGAAGATTAGAGAGACAAACGCGAGTTTTGCCGCCGAAGTGAGCGGACATCTATTTTTCAACGATCGCTATTTTGGCTACGACGACGCGATTTACGCCGCCTTGCGCCTTGTCGAGCTTGTGAAAGAGGGCTTTGATTTCGACGCGGAGCTTGAAAAACTGCCCAAACTCTATTCGACCGACGAGCTTAAAGTCAAAACGACCGAAGAGGAGAAGTTTAACATTATCGATCGCCTGAAAGTCGCGCTAAAAAACCCAAACGCCGATCTGCCAAAGATACGCGAAACTATCGATATAGACGGCGTGCGCGTAGTTTTTGAAAACGGCTGGGGGTTGGTGCGCGCGTCCAACACAACGCCCGTTTTAGTAACGCGCTTCGAGGCGAATAGCCCTGAAAATTTGCGAACGATCCAAACCTCGCTTAGCGCGCTGTTAGATACGTGCAGATAACGGCGATCGCCGCCTCTTTCAATCCTAAACGCGCGGGATTTGCGCGTTCAATCTTCGCGCCCTTGCGTGGTAAAGTCTGCGGCGCGAGTTTTTTAGCGCCAGCCGCCGTAAAAAGCGGCTTTCGCGTCATAAAACGGCGCTAATCGTTCAAAAGCGTTTATACGTTTTTTAGCTAAACGCCTTTGCGGATTAAAATTTGGAGGCTTTCGCCGCTTTAATAGCGACAAACGAGGCGGTAATATAAATCGGCGTTTCTCGATCAAACGCCGCTACGCTACGTTTTGCTTTCGCTGGGCAAGATGTTAAATCAACGCTAATTTAAGCGAAATTGATCTAGCATTCGCTAATTTTGATTTCATCAGGAAGGAGATTGTTGCAATGCAACTCATTCAGTTTGGATCGATCCTTAATCGCGTTATCGAAGGTCAAAAAAAGATTCCTCTCTCTCTCTCTCTCTCTCTCTCTCTCTCTCTGTAATTAGCCTAACCTTTCTAATATTGTTAGCGGGTTGCGGAGGCGGCGGAGGCGGTAACAACAACAACAACAATGTCCCCGCTATAGAGTGGCAAAAATCGCTTGGCGGTAGCGACTATGACTACGCTCGTTCTATTGGGCAGACAAGCGACGGCGGCTATATTATCGCGGGTGAAAGCCACTCTAACGACGGCGATGTAACCAATCATCGCGGCTCTACCGGCAATCCCGACTACTGGATCGTAAAACTAAACGCAAACGGCTCTATCGCATGGCAAAAGAGTCTTGGCGGCAGCTCCGCTGACTACGCTAATTCCATCCAG